>JBJTXX010000407.1:0-7231 GCA_046082485.1 Actinomycetota bacterium | reverse complement strand
CAGGGCGCGGGAAAGGCGCAGTCTCGACTGCGTCGTGTCGCGCGCCCCGTGGCCAACCGGCTGTGGCACTTCCACCTCGAGGGCTTCGAGCGCCTTCCCGAGTCGGGTCCGGCCATCCTTGCCCCCAACCACGTCAGCTTCCTCGACTCGGCGTTCCTGATGCTGCAGGTGCCCCGGAACATCAGCTTCGTCGGCAAGGCGGAGTACATGGACTCGTGGAAGACCAAGTTCCTGTTCCCCGCGATGGGCATGATCCCCATCGATCGCTCGGGCGGCGAGAAGAGTCAGGCCGCGCTCGACACCGCCGAGGCGGTGCTGCGTCGTGGTGAGTTGTTCGGAATCTTCCCCGAGGGCACCCGCAGCCGCGACGGCTTCCTCTACCGTGGTCGTACCGGCGCTGCCCGGCTAGCGCTCAAGGTGGGTTGCCCCATCTTCCCGGTGGGCGTCGTCGGCACCCGCGAGATCCAGCCCCCCGATGCGAAGTTCCCGAAGATGCGCAAGGACTGCACGATTCGCATCGGCCGACCGATCAACGTCGCGAGGTACGCAGCCCGAGGTGAGGAGCACATCGTGCTGCGACAGATCACCGATGGGTTGATGTTCGAGATCCGCGAACTCACCGGCCAGGAGTACCGCAACGAGTACGCGGGCAAGAAGGCCGAGACCGAGCCGACGATCGCGGCGCTGGTGGCGACGGTCGAGGCAAAAGACGAGGTCGTCGAGGCCGCCTGGTCGTAGAGTTGTCCGCCTATGGCCGACATCACGATCACCCTCCCGGACGGTTCGCAGCGCTCGCTCGTCGCAGGTGCCACCGCCACCGCCCTGGCCGAGTCGATCGGCTCGCGGCTTGCCAAGGCTGCCGTGGCCGCCGTGGTGAACGGCGAGGAACGAGACCTCGGCGTCGCACTCACGGACGAGGCCTCGGTGTCGATCATCACTGCAGACTCCGATGCCGGCCGGCACGTGCTGCGCCACAGCACCGCCCATGTGATGGCACAGGCCGTGACACAGTTGTTCCCCGGGGCGAAGTTCTCCATCGGGCCGGCGATCGTCGATGGCTTCTACTACGACTTCGAACTGCCGGGCGGCCGCACGTTCGCGGAGGCCGACCTCGAGGCCATCGAGGCCCGCATGCGCGAGATCGTGAAGGCGGACCAACCCTTCGTGCGCGACGAACTGCCGGCGGACGAAGCACTGCGCGTGTTCGCCGATCAGCCCTACAAGTGCGAGATCATCCAGCGCGTGACGAGTGGGTCGGCCGACTCCGACGACGAAGGGGAGATCGGCAGCGGCGAGACCATCAGCGTCTACCGCAACACGCCCGAGTTCGTCGACCTGTGTCGCGGCCCCCACGTGCCCTCGACCGGTCGTCTCGGTCACTTCAAGTTGATGAAGGTGGCGGGTGCCTACTGGCGTGGCAGCGAGAAGGGTCCGATGCTGCAGCGCATCTACGGCACCGCTTGGGCGAGCAAGGCCGAACTCGACGAGCACCTCCACCGGCTCGCAGAGGCGGAGAAGCGCGACCATCGAAAGCTGGCCACCGAGCTCGACCTGCTGTCGTTCCCCCAGGAACTCGGCGGTGGTCTGGCGGTGTGGCATCCCAAGGGTGCGATCGTGCGCAGGCTGATGGAGGACTACAGCCGCGAGCGTCACCAGCACGGCGGCTACCAGTTCGTGTTCACGCCCCACCTCGCGAACGCGAACCTGTTCGAGACGTCGGGTCATCTGGCTTGGTACAAGGACGGCATGTACCCCGCCATGGAGATGGACAACGGCACGTACTACCCGAAGCCGATGAACTGCCCGATGCACTGCCTGATCTTCGGCGGCCGTCAGCGCAGCTACCGCGAACTGCCACTGCGGCTGTTCGAGCTCGGCACGGTCTACCGCTACGAGCGCGCCGGCACGCTGCACGGCCTGATGCGCATCCGCGGCTTCACCCAGGACGACAGCCACATCTACTGCACAGAGGACCAACTGCAGGTCGAGATCGCCTCGCTGCTCGACTTCGTGATGAGCGTGCTGCGGGCGTTCGGTTTCCACGACTTCACGGCCAATCTCTCGACCAAGGACCCGCAGAAGTACGTCGGCAGCGACGAGAACTGGGACCGTGCGACGCAGGCCCTTCGGATGGGACTCGAGAAGTACGGCCTCGACTACCGCGTCAAGGAAGGCGACGCTGCGTTCTACGGTCCGAAGATCGACATCGACGTCAAGGACGCGATCGGCAGAAAGTGGCAGCTCAGCACCATCCAGTGCGACTTCAACCTGCCCGAGCGTTTCGGCCTCGAATACGTGTCGGCCGACGGCTCACGCAAGCGGCCGATCATGTTGCACCGGGCGCTGTTCGGTTCCGTCGAGCGCTTCTTCGGCGTCCTGCTCGAGCACTATGCGGGCGCGTTCCCCACCTGGATGTCGCCGCTGCAGGCGCGGGTGCTGCCCGTGGCCGACGCGCACCAGGCCTACGCGGACGAGGTCGCGGAACTGCTTCGCAGTGCTGGCTTCCGCGTCGACGTTGCCGATGCCGGCGACCAGTTGGGCAAGCGCATACGAGCGGCCAAGCTCGAGAAGATCCCCTATGTGCTGGTGGTCGGCGACGACGATGTCGCCGGTCGCACACTCGGTGTGAACCCTCGCGGCGGGGAGGTCGAGCGGGGCGTGGCCCTGCAGGACTTCATCGTCGGCCTGCGTGCCGAGGTCGACGGCCAGATGGCCGCCGTCTGATCGCTCAGTTGCGCGAACTCGACTGCTTCTCGGCGTTCTGGTTCCAGGAGGCGACGAGAATGCCGAGCGCCTCGGCGCGAACCGGTCGGCCGATGAAGTAGCCCTGCGCGAGATCGCAGCCGGTCTCGCGGGCGAGGTCGTATTCCTCCTGGGTCTCGATGCCCTCAGCGGTCACGGTGAGTCCAAGCGCTGCGCCGAGGTCGACGGCGGCGCGGAGCATGTTCGAGGCGTGTTCGGCATCCTCGTAGTCGGTGCGCATGAATCGGCGGTCGGCCTTCAACCCGGTGAACGGCAGTTCGCGGAGTCGGTGCAGCGTCGAGGTGCCCGAACCGAAGTCGTCCATCGCGAGATGGAAGCCCTTCAGCCGCAGGCGGATCAGCACGTCGAGGGCGTCGACCAGCTTGGCGACCTCAGCGGTCTCGGTGACCTCGAGTGTCCAGTGATCGGGCTGCGCCGAGGGGCCCAGGATCTCCTCGGTGCGATCCGGCAGGTCGAGGTGGGCAAGGTCGAGCACGGAGAGGTTCACCGAGACATTTGCCAGGGCCGAGACAGCGGGCACGTGCCTGCGATCGCTGGCAGCACGACGCAGCACCACCTGCAGCAGGTCGAAGCTGCGGCCGGCAGCCTCGATCATCGGCACGAAACGGTCGGGTGACAACTTCTCTGCGCCCACCTGCTCGAGGCGCACCAACGCCTCGGCGCCCACCACGCGACCGTGGCGCAGGTCCACGATGGGCTGGTAGAGCAGGTAGAACGCGCCGTCGTCCAGCGCTTGCATCACCATCCGAGTGAGCTCGTCATCCGTGTGGGATGCCGGTTCCGCAGTGGAGACCTGCGGCCGCAGCACGGCCTCGATCTCCTCGATCTTGGCCGGCTTGCCGCACGCACCGACCACGTTGAAGCCGCTCAACTGGGCCACCTTGCGGGCGCCCTGCAGCACCGACACGTCGGCACCGGTGAGCAGCACGAGGTTGGCACCGGGCTGACGGTCGGCGAGGTCTCGCATCACCCGCATGCCGTCGGTCTCCCCGAGCGAGAGATCGAGCATGATGAGGTCATGCCCGCCGCCGACGAGTTCGGCCATCTGCTCCGGGGTGCTGGCGATGTCGGTCTGATAGTCGAACGCCATTGCGATGTCGGCGATCAACTGGCAGATCGCAGGGTCGTCGTCGATGACGAGCAGGCGCGGGCGGGGCGTGTTCACCGCTGGCCTCCGGGGCTGCCCGGCAGACGATCACCGAGATGGGACCGCAGGTTGGCGGCGAGGTCGTCTCGCGAGAACGGCTTGGCGAGGGTTGCGACACCGGCGGCCTGCAGGGCCTTGATGCGCTCACTGAATCCGGTCATGAACACGACCAGCAACGAGGGTTCCAGTTCCACCATTCGCCGGGCGAGTTCCAGGCCGTCGATGTCGGCGCCGAGGTTCGCGTCACTCACCAGCAGCTCCGGGTGGAACTCCTCGGCGAGACGGATCGCCTCGTCGGGGTCGTGCGCCACCCGAGTGTCCATGCCGAAGTCCTCCAGCCAGCCTGCGACGAGGTCTGCAAGGGCGGCCTCGTCATCGACGACGAGCGCACGCGTTGCCGTGCGCGCCGGCGGTAGGGGCACGTCGCCACCATCGGTGTGCGTGGTGACCGAGGGCAGGAAGACCGTCACCGTGGTGCCGACACCTTCCGCGGAGTCGATCGTGGCCCAGCCACCGCTCTGCTGGGCGAAGGAATATAGCGTCGACAGGCCGAGGCCGGTGCCGCTGCCGACCTGTTTCGTGGTGAAGAAGGGTTCGAACGCACGCGACAGCACCTCTTGGCTCATTCCCTTACCAGTGTCGCGCACGGAGAGCGCCACGGCGGGCATGGCATCGCCGCCGACCGGTGCGGCGACGCACCGTTCGGCACGGATCTCGAGGGTTCCCCGGCCGTCCATGGCGTCTCGGGCGTTGAACACGATGTTCAGCAGGCCACTCGACAAGCGGCCGCGGTCGACCATCACATCGAGGTCGTCGTCGGTGATGTCGATGAGGAGGCGGTGGGAGGACCCGAGTGCCTGCTCGACCAGTGGCCTGATGTCACCGACGAACTGGCGGATGTTCACCGGCACCGATGCCAACGGTTGGCTGCGGGCGAGCGACAGCAACGACTTCGCCACGGCGGCACCACGCTCGACTGCCTCGATCGCACGACCCACGTACGACATGGCGGTCGTGTCGGCGCTGATCTTCGGTTGTCGTTCGAGCATCTGCAGGTAGCCGAGCGTGATGAAGAGCAGGTTGTTGAAGTCGTGTGCGAGACCGCCGGCGAGCACGCCGATGGCCTCCATGCGCTCGGACTGGGCGGTGCGCATCGCCCGGTCCCGGTTCTCGGTGACGTCGATGACCTGGAGGTAGATCAACGACGGGTCGGGGAGTGGCCGGGCATCGACCTCGAAGATGCGCATCGCGTGGCTGGGATCGTTCGGGTCGGTCCAGATGTGCTGCAGGTTGCCGACGCTGCCGAGACGCGCAGTGTGCACCAGTCGCACGACTGCAGCGGCGTGCTCGGCATGGTCCGCCCACAGATGCGATGACGAAATCGGGGTGCCGGGCAGGAGTGCGTTCGCGTCGGTGTTCGACATCACGACGCGGTCGTGCGCGTCGATGATGCACGTCCATCCGGCGGAGCCCTCGAGTGCGGCGGCGAGCAGCGCCTCGCGCCGCACCCTCTCCCGTTCGCGGCGTGCCCGATGGTCACCGTTCACGAGCATCATGGCGATGAGTGCCATGGCGAGGAAACCCTCGAGCAGCAGCACCAACCGACGGAAGCTTGTCGGCGTCCCGAAGTCGATGCCCGGTTCCGCAGCGAAGACGAACGTCGAGTCGCTGAGCACGAAGTCGCTGAGGGCGGTGACTGCCCGAAGGTCCTTCGGAGCCGGGGCGGGAGCGAATCCGCTCGACTGGGTGACGCCGTTCTCGCCGATCGAGCCGTGGGTGCTCCAGACCGGTATCGCCTCGTCCGCATCGACCGACAGGTAGAGCGAGACGGTCGCCTCGCTCGTGTAGGCGATTGTCGGAACACTTGCGGTGCCGAGCATCTCCGGCACCGAGAACGCAGCGCTGAGCAGGCGGCGGTGCCCGGATTCGGAGACGGCCGGGCTGTCGTGCAGCGGCGCCGCGTAGACCAGGAACGGGGCGGAACCGAGGGTGGGGTGGGGCAACTTGGCGAGTCCGACGTACGAGACCACGCCGTTGTCGACCGCATTCTGCAGGGATGCCGCCTGACCCTCCAGCCATGTCGTCGTGCCGAGTTCGAAGTCGGTGCCGAGGGTGGAGAGCTGGGTCAGCAGCGTTGCCGAACCCTCGGGCGCCATGTCGAGCAACTGCATTCCGCCGATGACCTGATTGCCGTAGACGGTCGAACGCACGGCATCGCTGAACCCGTCGACGGTGCTGGGCTCCGTGGCGCTGGCATCGGCCCGGATGCTCACCGCGTTCATCTCGTCGGCGAGGGCCGTGAGGAAGGCGACCTTGGTGGCTTCCGCGGTGGAATGCAGCAGGGCCTCGTTCTGACGCTCCCACAACCCGAACGTGAAGACCGTGACCGATGTGGTGACGAATGCGACGAGCGCGCTCAGGAAGACCGGCCCGGCTTCCCGACCACGGCGCGGGCCACGAACGATCACGGCAGCGAGCAAGAACGCGGCAAGTGCCGCGACGGGCGACAGCAGCAGGTGCTGCGTGGCGAGGGGTTCCCCCCGGTGGAGGAGTTCGTAGTTCGCGATGCCGGCGACGAGGGCCAGCGCGACGAGCGGCAACAGACGTGCCGCAGCGCGACTGGGTAGCTCCGATGTCCGCGATCGGCGGCGCAGCACCGCAGCGGCGACCAGTGCCGCCGACACGCCGACGGCGAGGTCCAGCACTGCGGCAGCGCTGTGATCGCGCACCACGTACACGATGGTGTGGGCCACGACGGCCGCAGCACCGGGCAGGGCGCCGACGGTGGCAGCCACCGCGAGAAGGGTGAGGTCGAGGCGCAGCACCGTCGGCCAGATTGCCGTCACCACGGCGAATGTCGCCAGCAGCAGGGCGCCCGCCGCCTTCCACAGGTGCGAGAGCGGCGTTGCCGGCCATGCCGCCGAATGGTGCTCGTTCATGACCGCTCCAGCCCTCGAGGGGCGTGGTTCAGCAAGCGTACGAGTCGGTGCTGGGGGAGGTGCGGTCCCACGCAGTCAGGGCAGTGCCGGCGCTGATGCGAGCCTTGGTGGCCAACTCCTCGTACGAGGATTCGGTGCTGATGCACGCCACGGTTGCGGTCGTGATCGAGACCGACTTGCCCGCAAGCACCGCGACCGACTTCTTCTGGAACGGCACCTCGACACGGGAATCCTCGGTGATGCCGTCCATCTCCACGACGCCGTACTCCAGCACCACGGTCGTGGCCACCGTGCACGACACCGTGACCGCCGAGGTGATGAAGCCGCTGCGTAGCGACGGTGAGTTCGACTTCACGCTGCAGGAACCCTTGCCGACTGTCAG
>JBJTXX010000406.1:0-1445 GCA_046082485.1 Actinomycetota bacterium | reverse complement strand
CACCACGGCGGCCGGTGGCCCGGCCCGCCCGCTCAGCTCGGGCAACACCACCACAACGGTGGCGAGCGACAGCAGCACCACCGCTGCGCCCACCACCACGGCTGGGCCCACAACGTCTGCTGGCCCCACCACGGTGGCGCCCAGCACCACGGCGCCGGTGCTCGACGAGAACGGCGTGCCGGTGCAGGAGAGCGACCCCAACCAGCCGCAACTGCTGCCGCTGCAGGGTGCGGTGCCGCCGCAGTACTGCTACGTCGGCCCGCAGCAGGGCACCGGCGAGGTGTTCCAGGACAACGCCAGTGCCACGGTGGTGGCCGGCAAGGGCTGGGGTGTGGTGGTCGACCTGCGCGCCGGCAACGGCGGCGAGAGCATCTGGAACAACCTCGCGTCGCAGTGCTACAGCGCCGCGCAGACCTGCCCCACCAAGCAGATCTCGATCGAACTCGACGGCACCCTGCAGTCGGTGGCCGAGGTGCAGACCCCGAACTTCAACGGCAGCGTGCAGATCAGTGGTGCCTTCACCGAGGGTGAGGCCCGCAACCTGGCCCGCGTGATCAACTCCGGTTCGCTGCCGGTGAAGCTGGAACTGCAGTCGGTGCAGAACGTGTCGCCCGGCCTGGGCAAGGATTCGCTGAAGGCAGCGTGGGTGTCGGGCCTCATCGGCGTGGCCCTCGTGCTGCTGTTCATGGCGTTCTACTACCGCACGCTCGGCCTCATCGTGGCGCTCGGCATCACGGTGTCGGCCAGCCTGCTGTGGGGCGTGATCTGCTGGCTCAGCCGCACCAACGGCCTGGCGCTGTCGCTGTCGGGTATCGCCGGCATCATCGTGTCGGTCGGCGTGACCGTCGACTCGTACGTGGTGTTCTTCGAACGATTGAAGGACGAGGTGCGCAGCGGCAAGACGCTGCGCAACAGCGCCACCCGCGGCTTCCAGGGTGCGTGGCGCACCATCGTGATCGCCGACCTCGTGTCGCTGATCGGCGCACTGGTGCTGTGGTATCTCACGGTCGGTGCGGTGCGTGGCTTCGCCTTCTTCCTCGGCCTCTCCACCCTGTGCGACCTGGTGGTGGCCTACTTCTTCACCCGTCCGATGGTGCTCCTGCTCGCCCGCACGAAGTGGATGGAGCGGCGCAAGGTGATGGGCATCGAAGCCGTTCCCCATGGAGTCTCCGCATGAGCGACACCCTCATTCCCGACGACGTGCAGGTGCCGCGGCAGCGGCGTGGCCTGTTCGGCAGGCTCTACCACGGCGAGACGTCCGTCGATTTCTACGGCAAGCGCTGGCTGGGCCTCGGCCTGTCGGCGGTGCTGTTGCTGCTGAGCATCGGCTCGCTGGCGGTGCGTGGGCTGAACCTGAGCCTCGAGTTCAAGGGCGGCGTGCTGTGGGAGGTGCCGTCCGAGACCCTCACCGAGGATGATGCCCGTGCGGTGCTGAACGAGCAGGG
>JBJTXX010000405.1:0-4173 GCA_046082485.1 Actinomycetota bacterium | reverse complement strand
CCAGTCCATGTTGACGCGCCGCGGCGTGCTGTCGAGTTCGGTGTCCTGGCCGACGATGATGTGGCCCTTCTCGAGACGCATGCCGAACAGCGCCTGCAGGCCGTGCGGCTTGATGCCGAGCGGCCGACCGAGTTCCATGAGCGACTCCCACAGATCCACCGAGCGGTCGATCTGGTGGTGCAACTCGTAACTCGCCTCGCCCGTGAACGACAACCGCAGGATGTGACACGGCACACCCGCCACGTCGACCCTTCGGTGCTGTAGGAACTTCGGTCGGTCGTCATCGGCAACGCCAGCCCGGCGCAACAGTTCGCCCGCCAGGGGCCCGGTCACGTTGATGGCACCGTGCGACACGGTGCGGTCGAGCACGTGCGCCCTCAGGCCCCACGTCTCGATCCAGTCGCGCACCCACAGTTCGGCGAAGCCCGCGCCGCCCGAGGTGAAGCTGAGCAGGAACCGGTTGTCGTCCTCACGGCAGATCATGCCGTCGTCGAGGATGTGACCCCGCTCGTTCAGGTTGATGACGTAGCGCGAGCGGCCGACCTTGATGTCGTGCACGTGGTTCGGGTAGAGCCGTTCGAGCACCTCGACCGCATCGGGGCCCGACACGATCATCTTGCCGAGCGTGCTCACATCGCCCAGCGACACAGCCTCACGGACCGCCCAGTACTCCTGCAGCACGTCGCCGTAGTTCCACGGTCGGAACCAGCCGCCGAACTTGTCGAGATGGGCGCCGAGTTGCTGGTGCACGCCGTGGAGGGCGGTGCGGCGGAACGTGTCGATGTGCACGCCGCTCGCCGCCTCGGCGAGGCTGACCTGCCGGGAGGCCGGGCGGGCCCGGAACGGCTGCGGCGCGGTGCCACTGCGATCGGCGACGAAGGCCCGAAGATGTGGCATGCACACGCCGCCCTGGCAGTGCCCCACCCCGCACAGGCTGGACCGCTTGATGAGCTCCAGATCGCGGAAACCCTTGTCCCATACTCCCTGCAGGTCTTCCACGGTGATCTTGCCGCAGGGGCACACCACGCCCTCGGTCGGCGGCGGGGGCAACGGGTGCGCGGTGGCAGCGGAGCCGACGACTTCCACCGGCACCATCGGCGCCATGCGCGCCAGCACGTCGCGAGGGGCCGAGCCGAGGTCGGCGATCACCGACTCGCACGGCACCCGTCGACCGTCGGTGAACTCCACCTCGCTGACCCGGCCGGTGCCGTGGAACGCCTTCACGTCGTGACCGACCGTCACCGTGATGCCGAGGTCGACACCGGCCTCACGCGCCCGCTGCGCCGCCCGCGGCGTGTAGATGCCGGCGAGGTTGTTGCCCGGGCACACCGGGTGCACCTCTGCCGCACCGGTCGCGAGGGTGATGTGGTGGGCGTGGTAATGATCGACGCCGTCGGGCCTGCGAACGATCAGCGACGGGCCGTCGAACACACCCACCACCTCATCGCCGTTCACCGCATCGAGCACCAGCACGTCGTGGCCGGCGTTGCGCTGCGCCTGAGCCGCTGCGCGACCGCTGTCCCCCGCACCCACCACGACGTGATCGGCCGCAAGGTGCCGGACGGTGACGGCCGCATGGTGTTCCGACAATGCCGGCGAGGGGTGGGCACCGTTCGGGTGGCGCTGCACGAGGATGCCCGGCCGAGCCGGCGTCTGGCAGGTGCGAGTCCAGGGAGTGCCATCGACGGCCGCCACACAGCTGTTGCAGTCACCTGCCAGGCAGAGCGTGCCCCCGTGCGAGGGGTGCTGCCCGGCGCGCAGCGCTGCGATGGCGAGCGAATCGCCCTCTTGGAACTCGATGGGTGCGCCGTCGTACACGACCCGGCTCATGTGATCTCCCACGGATGTCGATCGGACGAGGCGACGCTATCGCGGAACGCGCGTGCGGGGAAAGACACCGGCGGCACGCAAGCCGAGGGCTGTGCAACACTTTGCACATGGAGAATCGATTGAGTCGTCGCGACCTCGCCCGCTGGTCCTTGATGGGCGCCGGAAGCATCCCGCTCGCCGCGTTGCTCGCAGCCTGTTCCAAGGAGGGCGGCGGTGCAGTTGCCACGACCGGTGCCCCCACCACGGTCCCTCCCACCACTGCCGCGCCCGGCACCACCGTGGCCGTCGACCCGTCGAAGCCGTGGTGGCTGCAGGCGAACTTCGCGCCGGTCATGGATGAGTTGGAGGCCTTCGATCTCGAGGTGCGGGGGGCGATCCCCTCGTCGCTCAACGGCCTCTACGTGAAGAACGGCTCGAACCCACCCCGCTCCGATTCGCCGCACTGGTTCTTCGGTGACGGCATGGTGCACGGCGTGAAGCTGACCAACTGCAAGGCCGAGTGGTATCGCAACAAGTGGGTGCAGACCCAGCCGTTCAGGGACAAGATGGGCTTCGGCGAGGGCGCCCCCGGCGGCGAGGGCAATCAGTCGAACGTGTCCGCGCTGTGGCACGGCGGCAAGTTGCTGACGAGCGGGGAAGTCGGCTTCCCCTACCAACTCGACCCAGCCGACCTGTCGACGAAGGGCGTGTTCGACTACGGCGGCGCGCTCACGGGCTCGTACACCGCGCACCCGAAGATCGACCCCGTCACCGGACGCATGCACTCGTTCGGCTACGGCTTCACCGCCCCCTACCTCAGCTACTACATCATCGAACCCGATGGCACGATGAGCCATCAGGAGTCCATCGACATCCCCAACAGCGTCATGATCCACGACATGCAGATCACCGACACCGACGCGGTGTTCTGGGACCTGCCCGTCGTGTTCGACCTCGATCTCGCCATCCAGTACATCAACGACCCCACGAGCGGCGTGATGCCGTTCCAGTGGAAGCCCGAGGCCGGGGCCCGCGTCGGTGTGATGCCCCTCGAGGGCGGCGCCGACAAGATGAAGTGGTTCGACATCGACCCCTGCTACGTGTTCCACAGCGTGAATGCGTTCCGCTCCGGGGATTCGGTGATGGTCGATGTCTGCCGCCTGACCTCGATGTTCGACCCGACCGTGGGTGACCTCGGCGTGGGCGAGACACTGCGCCGATGGACGCTCGACACCGCGACCGGCAAGGTGACCGACGACGTGCTCGAGGACACCGACCCCGGCGACCTGCCGACGCGTGACCCGCGACTGGTGGGTCGTCAGTACCGCTACGGCTACCTGGCCGGCAGCCGCAAGAACCCGAACACGGTGGAGTTGGGTTCGATCATCAAGCACGACTTCCAGAACAGTTCGAGGGTGAGTTGGGATCCGGGCCCCACCCGCCACTCGGCCGAGCCCTACTTCGTCCCGGGTGACCCGAAGGACGCTTCCGACGACGCTGGGTGGGTGCTGTCATTCGTGCACGACGATGCCACTGCCGAGACCGTGCTGGCCGTGCTCGACGCCACGGATGTCGCGGCCGGTCCGGTCGCCGAGATCGTGATGCCCCGCCGCGTGCCGTACGGCTTCCACGCCACCTGGATCCCCGACCCCACCTGATTCCGACCGAGTGGGTACTCGCACCCCGGGTCGGAGTACTCACTCGCATGGCGCGCTGGCACTCGCACGGGGCGCTGGCACTCGCATGGGGCGCTGGCACTCGGACGGGGCGCTGGCACTCGCACGGGGTGCTGGCACTCGGATGGGGTTGGGGGAATGGGTTCGGGGATGCGAGGGTTGGACGGTTGCCTGTCGACCCCCGTAGGCAGGCCCCCCGGGAGACTCCGTGACCACCACCGTCCGTTTCTGGCTCGACCCGCTGTGCCCCTATTGCTGGGTCACCTCGTTGTGGCTGCGCGACGTGGCACCCCAGCGCGACCTCGAGATCAGTTGGCAGCCGGTCAGCCTGCTCGTGAAGAACGAGGTCGGCGAGGACAGCCCCTGGTTCGATGTGGCCACGTGGGGCTTCCGGATGCTGCGGGTGATGGAATCCGTCCGAGCAGGCCACGGCGACGGGGCCGTTGGCGACCTCTACCTCGAGGTCGGGCGACGGGTCTTCCACGACAAGAGCACCGAGTTCCCCGCTGCCGATGCGCTCGAGGCGGTCGGGTTGCCCGGTGAGCACGCCGCAGCCTTCGACGACGAGGCATGGGACGCAGAGGTGATGCGCCGGCACCACGAGGGTCTGGCCCTCGTGGGCAACGACGTCGGCACACCGATCATCGGCATTCCTGGCCGAGACGGCAACGAGGTCGGCGTGTTCGGG
>JBJTXX010000404.1:0-2524 GCA_046082485.1 Actinomycetota bacterium | reverse complement strand
GGCGGGTTCTTGGCACTCGGTTGAAGTTGTGGCACTCGGTTGGGGCTGTAGCACTCGGATCGGGCAGGGGTGGGGTTGGCGGCTGGGCGGGATCGAGCTGGGCGGGCTGGTGGGTCGGGTTTGCCGTGCTGGGCGGGGCCGGGTGGGGGTGGGCCGGGTGGTGGGCCGGGTGGGGGTGGGCTCGGGGTGCGTTGCCGGGTGGGGGTGGGGATGGCTACAGTTCGGGCGTTCCCCGTCGCCGGCTTCCGGTGGTGACTCGTGTCCGTGCGGGGGTGTCTCCCTCGGGCGGTGGGGCCGCCGAGTCGCCGGTGCAACGCCGGTGCGTCTCGGGTCACGCTGCTCCTTCTCCCTGAAAGCAGGTGGCCGGTGGCCGCGGAAGCCCTCGAGCAGTCGATGCTGGAATCGAAGGACAAGGAACAGCTCCTAGCGATCGCCCAAGCGTTGGGCATCAAGACCAACGCGCGGGCGGCGAAAGCGACGCTGATCGACAAGATCCTCGAGACCACGGGCGTGGGGCCAGCCAAGGCGAACTCGTCCGCCCCTGCGGCGGAAGCGGCCGAGTCGAATGCGGCCGAGGCCTCCCGAGCGGTCGTGGACGAAGCGCCGGCCGTGAGCAGTGAGGGTGCGGCCGGCGCGACGGATTCCGGTGCGACCGAAGCCGGCGCCTCGTCGCCCGCAGAGCCAGAGGTGGTGCTGGGGCCCGACGGCGAACCGCTGTCCGACTGGGAGGTCGAACTGCTGCGCAAGGGCGAGATCGAGATGCCGGTGCCGCGTCCGGCCGCTGCGTCGAGCAGTGGCAGCGGCAGCGGCGACGACGACGACGATGACGAAGGGGACGATGACGACGACGCAGTGCCCGGCGAGAGCCGCAATGCACGGCGCCGCCGTCGTCGTCGCAACAAGAACCGTGGCGAGGGTCAACCGGCGAACGGTGCCGGCGACCAGAACCGCAGCGACCAGGGCCGAAGTGACCAGGGCCGAGGTGACCAGAATCGCAACGATCCGAACCGTGCCGAACCGCCTCGCGCCGAGCCGGGAGTTGCGGTCCGCGACAGCGGCCCTGACCTGGTGAGCCACGAGCCGGTGGAGGTCGCTGGCTACCTCGACCTGCGCGACGAGGGCTATGGGTTCCTGCGGGTGAACGGATTCCTTCCCAGCCGCGACGACGCCTACGTGCCCGTGCGCCTGGCCCGGCAGTACGGCCTTCGCCGGGGCGACCACGTGACCGGTCTGTGCCGGCCTGCCGGCCGCAACGAGAAGAACCCAGCGCTGCTGGAGGTGCACTCGGTGAACGGCGACCAGCCCGACACCGCCCGCGACCGCCGCCGGTTCGAGGACCTGACGGCGCTCTTCCCCGACAGCCGCCTGCGTCTCGAGCACAGCCGCTTCGAGATGACGTCGCGCATCATCGACCTGGTGGCCCCGATTGGCAAGGGTCAGCGCGGCCTGATCGTGTCGCCGCCGAAGGCTGGCAAGACCTCGATCATGAAGACGATCGCCACGGCCATCGAGCACAACCACCCCGAGGTCGTGCTGATGGTGTTGCTGGTCGACGAACGCCCGGAGGAAGTCACCGACATGCGCCGCAGCGTGAAGGGCGAGGTGATCGCCAGCACGTTCGACCGCCCGAGCGACGAGCACGTGCACGTGGCCGAGCTGGCCGTCGAGAGGGCCAAGCGTCTGGTGGAGGCCGGCAAGGACGTCGTGATGATCGTCGACGGCATCACCCGGCTCACCCGCGCCTACAACCTCGCGGCGCCGCCGAGCGGTCGCATCCTCTCGGGTGGCATCGACGCCGCCGCGCTCTACCCGCCCAAGAAGCTGTTCGGGGCCGCCCGCAACGTGGAGGAGGGCGGCTCGCTCACCATCCTCGCCACGGCGCTGGTCGACACCAACAGCCGCATGGACGACGCGATCTTCGAGGAGTTCAAGGGCACCGGCAACATGGAACTGAAGCTCGACCGCCGACTGGCTGAGCGGCGGGTGTTCCCCGCCATCGACGTCGACGGCAGCAGCACCCGCCACGAGGAACTGCTGTACGACCGCAAGCAACTGCAGCAGGCATGGAAGCTGCGTCGGGTGCTGGGAGGCCTGACCGACGGCGGGAACGCCGCTGCGGCCATCGAGTTGCTGACCGATCGACTGCAGTCGTTCGCCACCAACGCCGACTTCCTGGCCGAGATCGGCAAGCAGGGCTCGTGAATCCGGCTGTGCCGCGCGCCCGCTTCCCCCGATAGGCTCTTGCAGTTACCTTTCACTGGAGATCGAGATGAAGACCGACATCCACCCCAAGTACTCCGACGTCACGGTGCGCTGCTCGTGCGGCAACAACTTCACCACCCGCTCGACCCGTAGCGGCGACATGCAGTTGGAACTGTGCAACGAGTGCCACCCGTTCTTCACCGGCAAGCAGAAGCTGGTCGACACCGGTGGCCGCGTCGAGCGCTTCAACAAGCGTTACGGCGAGCGCAAGAACAAGTGACCCTTCGGGCCCACGGCCCGATGTGAACGTCGCACCACCCGG
>JBJTXX010000403.1:0-822 GCA_046082485.1 Actinomycetota bacterium | reverse complement strand
TGCTCTGCCAACTGAGCTAACCCGGCGGGGATGGACCGAGGGTCATCCGCTCGACAGGCTAACGCCGGCCCGGCTGTGGTGGCGTGGTGGTGTCGTGGCCCGGATGCTCCTTGCAAGGAGCACGCATACCGGACCCGCGGCGCGATCCGTCGCTGTCGCCGGTTTGGTCCTGAGCGGACCATGCGGCCGACAGCGATAGTGCGGATCTGCCTAACGGAGAGCATCTACGACGGCGCTCCGGCTGGCAGGATCTGCGCATGAGTCTCAGCGTCCTCGAGTTGTTCCGTGTCGGGCTCGGGCCCTCGAGTTCGCACACCGTGGGGCCGATGCGCGCAGCCCGTCGGTTCGTTGTCGAGGTGAGCGACGCCGGTCTGCTCGAGCGAGCCGGTGGAGTGCGCGTGACGCTGTTCGGTTCGTTGGGCGCCACCGGCGTCGGCCACGGCACCATCCCGGCGGTTGTGCTGGGTCTGGCCGGTTTCGAGCCCGACCGCACCGACCCTGACGGCGTGGCGCCATTCCTGGTTGAGGTGCGGGCCACCAGTCGGCTGCGGCTGCTCGGTAGGCACGACGTTCCGTTCGACATCGAAGCCGACGTCGTGCTGGAACCCGATCACGTGCTGCCGTTCCACCCGAACGGCCTCACGTTCGTCGTCACCGACGCGGCAGGCACCGAACTGGATCGCCGTTCCTACTACTCGGTCGGCGGCGGCTTCGTGGTGCGTGACGACGAGTCCGACGCGCCCATCGGAGCGGACGACCGGCCGTTGCCTCATCCGTTCACCAGCTCCGACGACCTGTTGGCGCGCTGCCGCGCCACCGGCC
>JBJTXX010000402.1:0-3283 GCA_046082485.1 Actinomycetota bacterium | reverse complement strand
ATCTCGCCAACCGCAGCAGCGCCAATACTGCGGCCCTCGCGACGATCGCCTTCGCCGCGAGGGCTCAACTCGACGACACGCTCGCCCGGGCGCTCGAGTTGTTCCGCAGCCGCCGATCCGGCGACCCGGGGAACGCCCGGGGCCTCGCCATCCCGCCAGGGCTGCAACATGCCGGTGGTACGTTCGCCGGATGACTGATTCCGCAGCGCAACTGCCCACGGTCGGCATCATCGGGCTCGGGAACCTCGGCAATCCGATGGCTGTCAGCGCCCTCGCTGCCGGTTATCCGCTGGTGGTGCACAGCCTGTCTCGCGCGGAGGCCGAGAACCTGCTGGCTGCCGGGGCGGTGTGGGCCGACACGGTCGCACACGTGGGCGCCCAGAGCGATGTGGTGATCACGGTGCTGCCCGGGCCGGCGCAGGTGCGTCAGATCATGATCGGCGAGGGCGGGGCGTTGGAGCACATGCGGCCGGGCAGCACGTTCATCGACATGAGCACGTCGTCGGTGGACGTGGCGCGGGAGGTGCAGGCACTGGCCGGGCCACGCGGCGTTTCCGTGATGGAAGCGCCCGTGTCGTTCCTGGCGAAGGCGCCGATCGGCGATTCGCGCTCGGCGGCCTCGCTGCAGATCTTCGTCGGTGGCACCCGCGAGGCCTACGAACAGCACCTGCCGCTGTTCCGTGCGTTGGGCGGCATGCCCGACCAGATCTACTACGCGGGCCCGAACGGCTCGGGCTACGCCATCAAGGTGTTGCTGAACCTGCTGTGGTTCGTGGTCGCCACCGGCACCTCCGAGGTGTTGGCAATTGCGCAGCGGCTCGGCCTCGACCTGCGGATGGTGCAGCGGGCACTGTGCGCGTCGCCCACGCAGTCGAACTTCCTGCAGTACGACATCAACAGCGTGCTCGAACGTGGCGACTACGACGAGGGCTTCACGCTCGACCTGGTGTGCAAGGACATCCAGTTGGGCCTCGGGCTGGGCGAGGCCACGGGCATCGACATCCCGGTGGCGCGACTCGTGGAGCAGATCCACCAGACCGCGCTGGGGCAGTACGGGCCGAAGTCGGGCGAGATGTCGGTGGTGAAGCTGTACGAGGATGCGGCGGGCGAACCGTTCCGGGCGTGAGCGCAGGCCGTTCGGGTTGCGAGGCGTCGGGTCACCAACGGATCGGCACCGACAGCGGCCCGCGGAACTCGAAGCCACGCACATCCACGTCGCCGGTCAGCTGAAGCCCGGGCAACCGATCGAACAAGCGCTGCACCGCCACTCGCACGGTGCTGCGGCCCAGCCATGCGCCGAGGCACACGTGGGGGCCCAGGCTGAACGCGATGTGGGCACCCTCACGGCGGTGCAGCAGGTAGTCGTCGGGTTGCGCCCAGTGCTGTTCGTCGCGGTTGGCGGAACTGATGACGGCTGCCACCAGATCGCCCCTCGGGATGGTCACGCCCTCGAGCTCGACGTCGCTCGTCGTCTGGCGGGTGGACGTGGCAACCGGCGAGATCCAGCGGAAGAGTTCCTCGCAGGCGTTGCGCCACAGAGACGCATCGGCCCGGCAGTCGGCGAGCGCGCCGGGATGCGTGAGCAGCGCCCACACGGCGAGCCCGATGCCGTCGCGCGGTTCGTTGATGCCACCCGACATGCACAGGCGAACGTTGTTGACGATCTCGTCGGCGGTGAGGTCGGTGTGCGCCAGTCGTGGCACCACCACTTCTCGGATCGACTCGCCCGAGGCGGAGTTCGCGGCTGCGGCGATTGCTGCCGGGCCGGGTTCGTTGGTGAAGTTGGCGAGTCCGGTGCACACGCCCCTGGTCCACTCGCCGATCTGTTGCCACGTCGCGTTGTGCCAGCCGAGTGCGTCCTGCAGTGCACGCACCGCGATGGGTTCGGCGTAGGCAGTCATCAGGTCGGTGCCCGCCGGGTCGAATGCGTCGATCAGGTCATCACAGATTCCCGGCAGCACGTCGGTGACCCAGGCGCCGGTGGCGCTGGGCGTGAACGAGGGCTGCATCGCGTCCTTCAGCCGGCGGTGCACCGACCCGTCGCTGCCGAGCATGTTCGGGCCCAGCACGGTGTTCAGCCAACTCGGTTCGGTGGCCGACGTGTACAGGTCGGGCCGGTCGTGCACCTCGATCACCGAGTCCCATCGGGTGATCAGCCACATGCCGAGGTCGGGCACGAAGCTCACGGGCTCGTGCCGGCGCAGGCGGGCGAGGGCCGGGTACGGGTCGGCCTCCAGTTCGGCGAGGGTGATGGAGGAACCGAGCGACGCGCCCACGGATCCGACCGTAGCAATGGTTCGCTGGCTGCCTGTATCGGCTGTTGCGGGCGAACCGTTCCGGGCGTGAGCGCAGCGCGGCGGTTGGTCACGCCATGATCAGGCCGGCGTGTTGCTCGACCACGGCGTCGAACAGTGCGCCGGGTGCGTTGACCACGTTGTGCAGGTGTCCGAACAGCTCCAGGTTGATGGCGCCCATCACGGCTGCCCACGCGTTCATGCCGGTCATGAGGGTGGCATCGGGAATGTCGGTGGCCAACTGGTGGCGCAGTCGTCGCAGGTCGGCACGCATCGACTTCGGCACCTCGGCGCGATGGACGTGCCCTGTCGCAGCGAGATCGTCGAGGATGCCGATCAACACGACGGTGTAGCGCGTTGCTGCCGGGATGGTGGTCTCGGGCGCTGCGTAGCCGGGCACGGGCGTGCCGAACAGCAGCGACCACTCGGAGGGGTGCTCGATCGCCCAGTTGCGAAGGCCGTGGGCGGCGGCCCGCCAGCGCGCACGGAAGTCGGAGCGGCGCCGCACGGACCGTTCCACATCCTCCACGGCCACGCCCAGCCTGCCGTACGACTCGATGATGAGCGTGGTGAGCAGGTCATCCCTGCTGGGGAAGTAGCGGTAGATGGCGGAGCTCACCATTCCCATGTCGCGGGCAATCGCCCGCAGCGACAGCGAGGCCGCGCCCTCGGCTGCCATCTGCTCGCGCGCCAACCGCAGGATCTCCGCCGTGGTGGCAGCCCGGGCCTGTTCGCGGATGCCGGTCATGCACGGGAGCGTAACGGAGGTCACAGCAAAACGAGAGCAGTGCTCTTGACATTCCGGGAGGCAAACGACAAAGTGAGAGCACCGCTCTCGGATGGGAGTGGTGCTCCGAATGGAAGGCAGGAAACGTGCAGCATCACCTCGTCATCGGCAGCGGGCCCGTGGGGGCCGGAATCGCCCAGCAACTCGCATCACAGGGGCATTCCGTCACCGTGGTCACCCGCAGCGGAACCGGCCCGATCGA
>JBJTXX010000401.1:0-3317 GCA_046082485.1 Actinomycetota bacterium | reverse complement strand
CCGGTCATCCGGCCATTCAAACAGACCCGAAGGCGTTAGGGGCTACAGCTTGCGAAGCGGCGCCCACGCAAGCGACAGGTGCTTGGTGCCGACCGACGGGAAACGGATGGTGGCTTCCGCCCGCTCACCCTCGCCGCGAATGTCGAGGATGACGCCCTCACCGAACGCCGGGTGCTCAACGTCGTCGCCGATGCGCAGCCCCAACTCCTGCGAGTTGCTGGGGGCAGGGGTGTTGCGCCGCCCTGCGTTGATCGCCGCGTCGACGACGCGCTCGCGGTGCCAATCACCGTCGTCGTCGGGGTCGAACCCGCTGACCGGGCTGCTGCTGCGCCGCTGAGACGGCGGCTCGGGGTAGGGGTCGCGGTCTCGTTGCCGGTAACTGCTGCGGCCGTAACCACTGCGACCGCCGGTGCTGCCCTGCAGTTCCACCAGACCAGCGGGAATCTCGTCGAGGAAACGCGACGGCGGGTTGTAGTTGGTGTTGCCGAACAGTTGCCGGCTCCAGGCATGGGTGAGGTGCAGCCACTGCTGGGCGCGGGTGATGCCCACGTACGCCAACCGACGCTCTTCCTCCATCTCGGTGGGCTCGCTGAGCGCACGGCTGTGGGGGAACACCCCTTCCTCCATGCCGAGCACGAACACCGCCGGATACTCCAGGCCCTTCGCGCTGTGCAGCGTCATCAGCACGACCCGGTCGTCGTCGTCGATGTCGTCGGTGTCGGCCACGAGCGCCACCTGCTCGAGGAACTCGTCGAGTCGGGTGAACTCGCGGGCGGAGCCCACCAGTTCGCCAAGGTTCTCGATACGACCCGCGGCCTCTACCGATTCCTCTGCCTCGAGTTCGGCCATGTAGCCGCTGTCGTCGAGCACCCGCCGCAGCAGGTCGCCCGGACCCACCGACTCGTCGGCCACCATCACCGACAACTGGTCGAGCAGGTCGACGAACGAGGTGACCCCACGGATGGCCGCCCCGGTCAACCCGGCCTCGCCGGCCCGCCGCATCGCATCGACGAACGTGATGCCCTCGACCTGTGCGAGGGCATCGAGGCGCGACACGCTGGTGTCGCCCACGCCACGCTTGGGCACGTTCAACACCCGCTTGACGCTCACCTCGTCGGCGGGGTTCACCACCGACCGCAGGTACGCCATCGCGTCCTTCACCTCGCGGCGGTCGTAGAAGCGAGTGCCGCCCACCACCTTGTACGGGATGCCGAAGCGCATGAACGCCTCTTCGAGCACCCGACTCTGCGCATTGGTTCGATAGAAGCAGGCGATGTCGCGCCAGATCACCCGGCGCTCGGCATGCAGTTCCTGCACCCGACGCGCCACCCACGTTGCCTCGTCGCCTTCGTCCTCCGCCGTGTAGCGGACGATCTTCGAGCCCTGCCCCTTCTCGCTCCACAACCGCTTCTCCTTGCGGCCCGGGTTGTTCGCGATGACGGCGTTCGCCGCGTCGAGGATGGTCTGCGTGCTGCGGTAGTTCTGGTCGAGCACGATCGTGGTGACGTCGTCGAACGCATCCTCGAACTGGGCGATGTTGCGCACGTCGGCGCCCCTCCACCCGTACACGCTCTGGTCGCCGTCGCCCACGATCGTGATCTGCTGGTGCAGCGCGGCCAGTTGTAGCGCGATCTCGTTCTGCGCGGTGTTCGTGTCCTGGTACTCGTCGATCAGCACCTGACGGAACCGCTGCTGGTAGTGGGCCAGCACCTCGGGGTGCCGCCGGAACAGCAGCACCGTGTTCATCAGCAGGTCGTCGAAATCCATGGCGCCGGCCTTCTGCAACCGGGCCTGGTACTCGACGTAGATCTCGGCGTGCTTGCGTTCGAACACGTTCGACGCACGTTCCAGCGCCACCTCGGGCGTGACCAGTTCGTTCTTCCAGAGGCTGATCTGGCCGTGTGCACCCTTCGGCGGGAACCGCTTCGCATCCAGCCCGAGGTCGCGCACCACATAGCCCGCGAGACGCTGGGCATCCGACTGGTCGTAGATGCTGAACGTGCGCGGGTAACCCAACGCCTCCGCATGCGCACGCAGGATGCGCACACACGCCGAGTGGAACGTGCACACCCACATCGCCCGCACCACCGGGCCCACCAACGCGGCGACGCGGTGCCTCATCTCGTCGGCGGCCTTGTTCGTGAAGGTGATCGCGAGGATGGCCGACGGCGGCACACCCTCGTGGATGAGGTGGGCGATGCGGTGCGTGAGCACACGCGTCTTGCCCGAGCCGGCACCGGCCACCACCAGCAGCGGCCCACCCCGATGCACGACTGCATCGAGCTGGTCGGGGTTCAGCCCCTGCAGGTCGATCGGGTCGAGGTCGAAGTGGAACTGCCCGTCGCTCATGATCTCCCATCCTACGGAGGGGGTGTGACACGCTGACCGTGTGATGGGGAGACGCCGGGTGTCAGGGGCCGTGATCGTGTGCGTGTTCGCCGCGATCGGCGGTGGGCTGACGGGGGCGATCTCGTACGCATTCCTGCGCGCCCTCGACTGGGCGACCCGCACGCGCCTCGACCACGGGTGGCTGCAGTGGCTGCTGCCCCTCGCCGGCGCAGTGGTCGCCGGCACCTACCACCGCTGGGGTGGCCGCGCAAAGGGTGGCACGCCGTACGTCATCGAGCAGTCGCACATCCACACCCACGGCGTGCCCGCCCGCATGGCGCCGCTGATCTTCGCCGGCTCCACGATCGGCCACCTGTTCGGCGCTTCGGTCGGTCGGGAGGGCGCGGCGTTGCAGATGGCAGGTTCGGTCACCGACACCGTCGCCGCTGCGGCTCGGTTGACGAACCGGCAGCGGCGCACGCTGGTGGCCGCGTCGCTGGCGGGCGGCTGGGGCGGGGTGTTCGCGGTGCCCTTCTCCGGGGTGGTGTTCGCCTTGCAGGTGTGCCGTGGTCATCGGCTGCGCACGATCGCGCCCGCCCTCGTGTCGGCCTTCACGGCGAAGTGGGTGGTCGATGCGCTCGGCTACGAGATGTCCGATCGGCCACGCCTGCCCAAGTCGGAGTGGACGGTGGGCCTGCCGTTCAAGTTCGCGCTCTTCGGCGTGGCGGTCGGACTGCTCGCACGACTGTTCGTGGGCACGGTGAAGTGGGTGAAGCGACGCGCTGCACGGCGGTTCCACCAACCGGTCGTCAGGGCGATGGTGGGCGGAGTTGCCACCATCCTGCTCGTGCTGGCGTTCGGCAACGGCTACGTCGGCCTGTCGACACCGCTGTACTCGAACGCCATCGCCGGTGGCGACGTCAGCGGGTGGCAGCCGTTCCTGAAGTTGCTCTTCACCGCAGTGGCGCTCGGCACCGGCTACGTCGGCG
>JBJTXX010000400.1:0-9466 GCA_046082485.1 Actinomycetota bacterium | reverse complement strand
CACGCAACGCCCAACTCACCACGTTCATCTCCAGCCTCATGGTGCTCGACGCCGTCGAGCGCCTGGGTGTCGAGCCCAGCTTCTGTGCCGGGCACAGCCTCGGGGAGTACACGGCGCTCACCGCGACGGGCGCACTCAGCTTCGACGATGGCGTGCGGCTGGTGTGCGAACGAGCCGACGCGATGCACGACGCCGGCAGCTCGAACCCCGGCACGATGGCGGCGGTGCTGGGACTCGACGACGACCTCGTCGAGGTGGCCTGTCGCCGGGCCGACAGTGACGTGTGGGTGGCGAACTTCAACGCTGCAGGGCAAGTGGTGATCGCCGGCTCGCCCGAGGGTGTGGCCGCTGCCAGCACTCACGCCAAGGAACTGGGGGCCAAGAAGGTGATGCCGCTGCAGGTGGCGGGCGCCTTCCACACACCGTTCATGAGTCCGGCACGTGATCGCCTCCGGCGGGCCATCGCCGAGGCTGCCCCTCGCGACACCGAGGTGCCCGTGGTCAGCAACGTCGATGCACTGGCGCACGACAAGGGCGAGGAGTGGTCCAGCCTGCTGTCGGCGCAGCTCAGCAGCCCGGTGCGGTGGAAGCACTGCCTGCTCACCCTGGCGGAACTCGGGGTGGTCGACTTCGCCGAGCTCGGCCCCGGCGGGGTGCTGACGGGCATGGCCAAGCGCACGGTCGAACAGGCGCGCACGATCTCGGTGTCCACCCCCGAGGAACTCGACAAGTTCATCGAATGGGTCAACGCCGGCTCGCCACGGGGTGCAGCGCAACTGGAGGGCGAGCACCTGTTCGCCGTCGAGCGTCTGGCCGTCAGCCCTTCCGCCGGCGTGTTCACCCCGGTCGGGGGCCTCACGGAGGGGTCGATCATCGAGGTCGGCACCGTGCTGGGTCACGTGGCCGACACCGAAGTGCGCAGCGCATTCGCCGGAGTGCTGCAGAGCTACATCGCCGTGGAGGGCGAGCGCGTGACCCTCCGTCAACCCATCGCCTGGCTGAGGACGGTCTGACATGCCCGCTACACCCGCTGGAGTCCGTGGAGCCGTCATCACCGGCTGGGGCACTGCCCTCGGTCCGAAGACGCTCACGAACCACGACCTCGAGAAGACACTCGACACCTCGCACGAATGGATCGTCGAGCGGTCGGGCATCGTCGAGCGCCACGTGGGCGGCAGCACTGTGCAGATGTCGATCGAGTCGGGCCGCAAGGCGCTCGACATGTCAGGGGTCGACCCCGCCGAGATCGACGCTCTGGTGCTGGCAACCACCACACCCGATCGGGCGGTGCCGGCCAGTTCGGCCGCCGTGCAGCACGAACTCGGCCTGCGGTGCGGGGCGTTCGACGTGAACGCCGCCTGCAGCGGTTTCGTGTACGGCCTCGTGCAGGCACACGGCCTCATCGCGATGGGCGCCCGCAAGGTGCTGCTCATCGGCACCGACACCCTGTCGCGCATCACGGACTGGTCGGATCGCAACACCGCCGTGCTGTTCGGTGACGGCAGCGGCGCGGTCGTGCTGGAGGCAGTCGACGGGCCCGGTCAACTGCTGGGCTGGGACCTCGACGCCGACGGTTCGGCCGAACGATTCCTCTACTGCGATCTCGACGGATACATCCAGATGGAAGGCAAGGAAGTCTTCCGCAGGGCCGTGCGCATCATGGTCGACTCGGCGACGAAGTCGATGCAGCACGCCGGGGTCACTGCCGATCAGGTGGCGCTGGTCGTGCCGCATCAGGCCAACATCCGCATCATCCAAGCGGCGTGCGAGCGACTCGGCATCCCCATGGAGCGCGCCTCCACGGTGATGCACTACACGGGCAACACCTCGTCGGCGTCGATTCCGCTGGCACTGGTCGACGCGCTGCAGCACGGCCAGGTTGCGAAGGGCGACCTCGTCCTGCTCGTCGGCTTCGGCGCCGGCATGACCGCGGCGAGCGCCATCATCCGCTGGGGCGGTGGCCAATGAGTCGTGTCGTGTTGGTCACCGGAGGCTCGAGGGGTATCGGTCTGGCCATCGCCCGTCGATTCGCCGAGTTGGGCGATCAGGTGACGGTCACGTATCACACCTCCGCGCCGCCCGAGGGTCTGTTCGGCGTGCAGTGCGACGTGAGGTCCACCGAGTCGGTGGATGCAGCGTTCGCCGCGGTCGAGGCGCAGTTCGGGCCGGTCGAGGTGCTGGTGTCGAACGCCGGCGTCACCAACGACGGGTTGCTGCTGCGCATGAGCGAGGCCGACTTCACCTCGGTCATCGATGCCAACCTCACGGCGGCCTACCGCGTCACGAAGCGGGCCGCACAGGGCATGTTGCGGGCACGCAAGGGGCGCATCGTGCTGTTGTCGTCGGTGGTCGGGATGCTCGGCTCTGCCGGACAGGCCAACTACGCAGCCTCGAAGGCCGGTCTGGTGGGCTTTGCCCGCTCGGTGGCCCGCGAGCTGGGGTCGCGCAGCATCACCTGCAACGTGGTGGCGCCCGGTCCGGTGGAGACCGACATGACTGCGGCACTCGGCGAGAAGCGCCTCGGCGAACTCACCTCACTCGTGCCACTCGGCCGTATGGCCACCCCCGACGAGATCGCCGGGGTCGTGGCATTCCTCGCCTCGCCCGATGCTGCCTACATCACCGGGGCGTTGATCCCTGTCGATGGCGGCATGGGCATGGGCCACTAGCATCAATCAACACCCCTACAAGGAGATCAATCCGTGGATCAGGAACTGTTCGCCCGCTTCCGCAAGTGCGCCGTCGACGTGCTGTCGGTGAGCGAGGACCAGGTCGTGCCCGAGGCACACTTCGCCGACGACCTCGATGCCGACAGCCTCGACCTCGTCGAACTGGTGATGGCACTCGAGGAGGAGTTCGACGTCGAGGTGCCCGAGGACGAACTCGCCGAGGTGAAGACCGTCGGCCAGGCCTACGACCTCGTCGTCGCCAAGCTCTGATGGCTGCGCCCCGCCTCGGGGCACAGGGTCGCCGGGTCGCCATCACCGGATTCGGTGTGGTGGCGCCGTGCGGCATCGGCAAGCAGGCGTTCTGGGCCGGATTGAACGGCCCGGGCCTGAAGTCCGGCCGCAAGGTCGAGATCGCCGACTGGGACCCGAACCCCTATTACGACAACCCGAAGGAAGCCCGAAGGGCCGACCGCGTCGAGCAGTTCGCCACCGCGGCGGCCGCCGAGTGTTTCGAGCAGTCGGGCATGCCCGACGTCGACCCCTCGCGCATCGGCACCATCTTCGGCACCGGTGTGGGCGGCCTGCGCTCGATCGAGGATCAGATCGAGGTGATGCTCACCAAGGGCGAACGACGGGTGTCGCCCTTCCTCGTGCCGATGATGATGGCCAACGCCAGCGGTGCGGCGATCTCGATGCGGTACGGCCTCCGCGGCCCGAACGAGACCATCACCACCGCCTGCGCCGCTGCGACCCACGCGCTCGGGTACGCCGCCAGGATGATCGCCTGGGGCATGATCGACGCCTGCGTCAGCGGTGGCAGCGAGAGCGCCGGATGCCGCATCGGTGAGAGCTCGTTCGGCAACATGACGGCCCTCAGCACCCTCGGTCACAGCGTGCCGTTCTCGCCCGAGCGCGACGGCTTCGTGCTCGGTGAGGGCGCTGGAGTGTTCATGCTCGAGGAATGGAATCTCGCCGAGGCCCGTGGCGCGACGATCCTCGGCGAGGTGCTCGGGGCAGCCAGCAATGCCGATGCCCATCACATCACGGCCCCGGCTCCGGGTGGTGTGGGCGCCATTGCGTGCATGCGGTTGGCCCTGGCCGACGCCGGCCTCGAGCCGGGCGACATCGCGCAGGTGAACGCGCACGGCACCTCCACGCCGCTCAACGACGCTGCTGAGGCGGCCGCAATGGCCGCAGTATTCGGGCCGCACGGCGTGCCCGTCGTGAGCACCAAGGGCGTCACCGGGCACGCACTCGGCGCCGCGGGCGCTCTCGAGGCAGCCGCCGTGCTGCTGAGCATGCAACATGGTCTCATTCCGCCCACGGCTGGCACGACGCAGCTCGATGAGGGTTTCGAGATCGATCTCGTGATGGGTCAGGCCCGCCCGTGGACACCCGGGCCGGCGATGTCGAACAGCCTCGGCTTCGGCGGCCACAACGGCAGCATCATCCTCGGCCCCGCCTGATTCAGGCGTCGACGAGCACGAACATCAGCTCGCATTCGCAGGCGACCTCACCGTTCAGCAACGCACGGCCGGTGCCCTTACCGGCCCGCGATGACATGCGGCCCAGTTCGACCTGCAGTTCCAGGGTGTCGCCGGGGCCGACCTGACGACGGAACCGGGCGCCATCGAGGCCGCCGAAGAGCGGCAGCTTGCCGGCGAACCGACCGTCGCAGAGCACAGCGATGGCACCGACCTGCGCGATCGCCTCGCACATCAGCACTCCCGGCAGCGTCGGCCGACCCGGGAAGTGACCAGCGAAGAACCACTCCTGCCCAGTGAGATGCCAGCGCCCAGTGGCCGATTGGCCCGGCTCGAGCGCGGTGACCTCATCGACGAACAGGAATGGCGGCCGATGCGGCAGCACATCGGCAGGACTCGGTAGGGCCGTCACGACAACGCCTCGAGCAGCTTCAGCGGCGTGTCCTTCGGGCTGATCTTGTACCACGCCTGCTCGATCTTGCCGTCGGCAGCGATGAGGAAGGCCGAACGTTCGATGCCCATGTACTTCTTGCCGTACAACGACTTCTCCTTCCACACCCCGAACGCCTCGGCCACGGCGTGCTCGGTATCGGCCAGGAGCGGATAGCCGAGCCCGTACTTGTCGTCGAACTTGGCCTGGGCCGAGGGCCGATCGGGACTGATGCCGATGATTGCCGTGTCGCCCACCTGAGCGGCCACATCGCGCAGACCGCATGCCTGCTGCGTGCACCCGGGCGTATTCGCCTTCGGATAGAAGAAGATCAGCACTCGTCGGCCACGGAACATGCGCAAGGTGACGGTGTTGCCGTGCTGATCGGGCAGGGAGATCGCGGGAGCCTTCGTACCGGGAGTGAGCATGACCCGACTCTAGCCGCCCGAGTCACCACTCAACGTGGTCACTCGACCACACGAAAATTGTGACGAACCTGTTGCAACATGGCGGATACTGCGTCTACCGTGACGCTGCGTGGTCGTCCTTGACGAAGTCTTGGCGGCTCGCAGACAGTCCTCGACACAGCACTTCGACACGAAAGGTGACGGCCATGTGGAAGGTCATCGGCGGCATCAAGTGAGTTCACGCCCGGCGTAGGCCGTGGCCGTAGAACCCACCCTTCGGACGGGCGTGGGCGTGATAGTGGGTGGGAATCGACCGCATGTTGTCGTCCACCCAATGCTCATATCCGTAGAACTCAGTGACGACATCGCCCAAGCGGGCGAGCAACTCGACCCGGACCCGTTCATCGGGCGCCGGGTCGTGTCGTTTCCAGACCACCATCGGCACGTAGCACTGCTCGCATTCGGCCACCCAGCACAGATCGTCCTCATGGAACCACTCCGTGATCCGATCAGCGGCGCACAGTTCACAGTCCCCGGCTTCCATCCGCCCCATCACAGCACAACGGGGAGGGCCGGACAGCCCTCCCCGTTGCTCTGGGGGATCTTCAGTTCGAAGCGGTGTGACTCAGAGCGCTGCCACGTCGAGGCCCGGGGGCAGGATCACGGCGTCGATGACGTGGATCACGCCGTTCGAGGCGGCCACGTCGACGGCCACGACCTTCGACGAGCCGTTCAGGGTCACGGTGCCGCCGTCGACGGTGATCGTGATGTTCGAGCCCTCGACCGACGGAACGTCGCCGGCCTTGACGTCGGCAGCCATGACCTTGCCGCTCACCACGTGGTAGGTGAGGATCTTGGTCAGGACTTCCTTGTTCTCTGGCAGCAGCAGCTTGTCGACCAGGCCGGCGGGCAGCGCAGCGAAGGCGTCGTTGGTCGGCGCGAACACGGTGAACGGGCCGGCGCCCTGCAGGGTCTCGACGAGACCAGCGGCCTTCACCGCGGCGACGAGGGTCGAGAAATCGGCGTTGCCGGCAGCCACGGCCACGATGTCGCCAGCGGCGGCAGGCATCGTCTCGACCGGCGCTGCGGTCTCGACCGGGGCGGCGGTGGTGGTGACGGCAGTGTCCTTGTCGTCACCGCAGGCCACGAGGGCCAGCGATGCGGCAACTGCCAGTGCGAGTGCACGGGTCTTCATGGGGGGAGCCTCCTCAGGCTATACGCCGGCCTCGGGGGGTGGGGCCGGGTTGAGAGGTGAACCTAACTCATGCTCCCGAATCATTTAGTACTGAACTAGGAATCCAAGGTGTGACGCACGTCACCGAGGAACTCGCCGACTGCGTCCGGGCCCTCCTCGAGCAGTCGGCGAACCACCGACGCCCCCATCACCACACCATCGGCCACCGCGCACGCCTCACGCGCCTGAGCAGCGTTCGACACGCCGACTCCGATCAGCACGGGCACATCGGTGACCGCCTTCAGGCGCCGGGCCAAGGTGGCCGCCGTCGTGGCGAGCGCATCGCGCTCCCCCGTCACGCCCAGCAGGCCGACCGAGTAGACGAATCCGCGGGCACGGGCGCACACTCGGGGCAGACGCTCCTCGGGGGCGGTCGGTGCTGCCAACATCACCGTCTCGACGCCGGCCGCATCAGCCGCCTCGCACCATGGCCCTGCCTCCTCGAGCGGCAGGTCGGGAACGATGCACGCCGCCACACCGGCCGCCGCCAACTCGGCGGCGAACCGCTCGTGTCCGGCATGGTGCACGGTGTTGTAATACAGCATCACGGCCAGCGGAATGCCCACGTCCAGCGAGCGCACCTCGTGCAGCACCGACACCGGCGTGGCGCCATCGTCGAGCGCCGCCTGCGATGCCTGCTGGATCACCTGACCGTCCATCACCGGATCACTGAACGGGATACCGATCTCGATGGCATCGGCGCCAGCCGCCGCGGCAGCCCGCACCGCCTGCTGCCACCCGCGCAGTCCGCCCGTGATGTACGGCACCAGCAACTTGCGGCCCGCAGCGCGCTTGGCGCGGAACTCGGTCTCCATGCGTCCGTACTGCGTCACTTGCCCAGCACGTCCATCATCTGGGCCACGTCCTTGTCGCCGCGGCCGCTGAGGTTCATCAGCACCGTCTGGCCCTGCATCTCGGGTGCGGCGCGCACGATCCAGGCAAGGGCATGCGCGCACTCGAGCGCCGGGATGATGCCCTCAGTGCGGGCCAGCAACTGGAACGCGTCGATCACCTCGGCATCGGTGACGTTCGGGTACTCCGCCCGGCCGATGGATGCGAGGTACGAGTGCTCGGGCCCCACGCCCGGGTAGTCGAGGCCCGCGCTGATGCTGTGGGCCTCCTGCACCTGACCGTATTCGTCCTGCATCAGGTAACTGCGCATGCCGTGCACGACACCCGGCTGCGCTCGGCTCACCGCAGCGCCGCCCGCGGGCTCGACACCGATGAGCCGCGAGCGGTCATCGACGAACCCGCTGAAGATGCCGATGGCGTTCGCTCCGCCGCCGCCGCATGCCACCACCACGTCGGGCACGTCGCCGAACATCTCGATGCTCTGAGCGCGTGCTTCCTCGCCGATCACCCGGTGGAACTGGCGCACCATGTACGGGTACGGATGCGGGCCCATCACCGACCCGAGGCAGTAGTGCGTGGTCTCGACGCTGCCCACCCAATCGCGCATCGCCTCGTTGACCGCGTCCTTCAGGGTGCGGCTGCCGCTGTGCACGGCCTCCACCTCGCTGCCGAGCAACTTCATGCGGAACACGTTCAAGGACTGACGCTCGACGTCGACCGCACCCATGTACACCTTGCACTCCATGCCCAGCAGGGCGGCCGCCGTCGCCGAGGCCACGCCGTGCTGACCGGCACCGGTCTCGGCCACCAACCGGCGCTTGCCCATCCGCTTGGCCAGCAGCGCCTGACCGAGCACGTTGTTGATCTTGTGCGAGCCGGTGTGGTTCAGGTCCTCGCGCTTGAGCACGAGCCGGATGCCCAACTGAGCGCCGAGATTGAGGCATTCGGTGAGGATGCTCGGACGGCCCGCGTAGGTGCGCAGCACATGATCGAGTTCCGCCCGGAAGACGGGGTCGGCCCAGGCATCCTCGAACGCGGCCTCCAGTTCCTGGCACGCGGGCACCAGGGTCTCGGGGACGAAACGACCACCGAATTCGCCGAAGCGACCGGTGGCCGAGGGTTCAGCCATCAGCGACATTGCATTCTCCTGTTGCTAGATCTCGTCGTCGGCCCAGTCGTAGGGCATCTGATCGGGGCCGAGGTGACGCTGCGGGGCGGCAGCCCTGGCCCGTTCGATGAAGGCCTTCACCTTCAGGGCGTCCTTGCGGCCGGGCGAGCGCTCGACGCCCGACGCCACGTCGACGCCCCACGGCTTCACCAGACGCACGGCCTCGGCCACGTTGTCGGGGTCCAGCCCTCCGGCGAGGATGATGCGCGGGCCATCCGCCACGTCGTCCATCAGCGACCAGTCGAACACCTTGCCGCCACCCGGCCGGGGGGCATCCACCAGCACCATGTCGGTGCCGAAATCGGCGGCACGCCGCGCGTCGGTGGAGCCCGCGGCCACGGCCTTGATGACGTAGCGGATCTGCTGGGAGATCTCGGCCACCATCGCCGGCGTCTCGTGGCCGTGCAACTGAGCACCCTTCAGCCCGGCGCGGTGCACCGTCTCGATCACGCGCCCGGGCGCCTCATCGCGAAAGACCCCGATCGTGAGGATCTCGGGAGGCAGACGCCGGGTGATGTCGTACACCACCTGTGCAGCGACCTGCCGGGGTGAGGGAGCGAAGATGAACCCGACCGCGTCGGCACCCATCGCCACGGCGAACAGGGCGTCGTCCTCATTGGTGATCCCGCAGATCTTCACGAACATGCAGCACCAACGTACCCCCGACCACCCTCGGGGGACCGCACCGATAACGCGAAAACCGCGGGCGAGTCAGACGACTCGGGCCCTCGTCAATGCCCGAACAGCACCCTCGGGGTCACCCGAGGTGACCAGTGTCTCCCCCACCAGCACGGCGTGATAACCCGCCGCGTGCAGTTCGGCAGCGTCCTCAGGGCCGCGTACTCCGCTCTCGGCAACCTTCACCACGTGGGCCGGCATCGCTGCAGCCATCCGCAACGCGCGAGCGTGATCGACCTGGAAAGTCACGAGATCTCGCTGGTTGACCCCCACGAGGGTGGCGCCCGCCTGAAGGGCGACCTCCAGTTCCGGCTCGTCGTGGGTCTCCACCAACACATCGAGACCGACGTCGACAGCCAACCCGTGCAGCGAGATCAACTCGCCGGGTTCGAGTGCAGCAGCGATCAGCAGCACGCAGTCGGCGCCCATCAGACGCGCATCGAGCACGTCACGCTCGCTCACCGTGAAGTCCTTGCGCAGCACGGGCAACGAGCATGCGGCGCGTGCCGCCTGCAGGTCTGCGACCGAACCGCCGAAGTGCTCG
>JBJTXX010000399.1:0-8046 GCA_046082485.1 Actinomycetota bacterium | reverse complement strand
CCGCATCCGCGACATCGCGGACGTAGTTGGCCCGCACGACCTCCTGGATCAGGTCACTCGGCTCATCGGCCGCCAGGAGGTTGAAGATGTACGCACGGCGCGGCCGGTCAGCGGAGGTGTTGGGGCCCGTGTAGTGCGGTGTGAGCGCCGTGTGGAAGGTGGCGCCACCCGCAGCCAGAGGGACGGCTACGGCCTCGGCAGCACCGCAGGCCTCCGGGTCCACCGCGCCGATCAGACGGCCGTCATCCTCCGGATGCCCGCCGAAGACCCGGTGCTCCACCGTGCCCGAACGATGATGGCCGGCGGCGAACTGCATGCACCCGTTGTCGACGTCGACATCGTCGAGCGCCACCCAGAACTGGATGCTGCGAAGCGGGATGCTGAAACCCGGCTGGGTGAAGGGCCGTTCGAAGTAGGCGGCATCCTGGTGCCACGGCGTCTCGTGGGGGTGGCCCGCCGGCTTGTCGATGAGCATGTCGTAGGTGCGGTTGGATGCACCGCAGCCGAACAGGTCGTGCATGATCTCGCGGGCCGAGTCGATGGCCGCATTGTGGTCGAAGGCGGGATGCACCATCGATGGCACCAACACCTGCCGGATGACACCACCGAGGTTCCGGTCAGTCGGCGATTCGACGCGGAACCCGATGATGTCGTCGTACGCCTCGCGAAGGCGCTGCACCTCGTCATCGTCGATCAGGCGGGGCACGGAGAGGAACCCGTCGCCCCAGAACCGGTCGACCTCGTCTGCGGTGAGCATGGGCCGAGGGTAGTCGGTGTGGTCGACCCCACTGTCGTCGCTGACACTGGGGTGCCGAACCCAGTCACCTCCGGGAGGAACCGAACCATGCGCCCCTCAACCCGCTTCGCCACCACCACCATCGGGCTCGCCGCGGTGCTGTCACTGACGGCCTGCGGCGACCTTCCCCAACCGGATCCCGATGCGAAGGCCAGCCGTGAGGACCTGCTCGACTAGGCACGCAAGACCATCCTCGACCAGGACCTCGAGTACCCACACGACACCCACGCCGAGGTGTCCTCCGGCATCGTCACCATCCCGCCCGGTGTCGAGACCGGTTGGCACCGTCACGACACACCGCTCGTGGTGCACGTGATGGAGGGCGTCGTGACGGTGGAGTACGACGGCGGCGTCGTGAACGAGTACGGGCCCGGCGACACGTTCGTGGAGGCCATCGGAACGAGGCACAACGGCCGGAACCTGGGCGACGTCGAAGTCGTGATCTACACCGTCAGCATCGGCGCAGAGGGCCTGCAGAACACCGTCAGCCTCTGACCGGGCCGGCCGGCCCGTCGTGCCACACTGACGCAATGGGGAACGGGGTCCGGTACCGACTGGCATGGCAACGGATCGTCGAACTCGTCGAGCCGTTGCCCGACGACATGGCCGTGACGGCCACACCGGACTGGCGCCTGCTGCAGTTGCTCGGCCACCTGGCCGGGGCCGCTGCCGACCTGACCGGCGGCAACTCCGCCGACTGGTCGCATCCGCACTGGACCGCAGCGCAGGTCGAGGAGCGCAGCGGCCGCACCCGGGCCGAGGTGCTGGCCGAATGGAAGACGTGCGTGCCGGGCGTGGTCGCCCGTGTCGATGGCCCCGCCATGTTCGACCTGCACGAGGCGTTCTCCCGGATGCCGGTGATCGATGCCGTCGGCCACGAGCACGACATCGCGGAGGCCGCCGGTCTGCAGGCCGCCATCGAGCACGACGACTGGATGGTGCTGCACGAACACCGGCGCTGGAACCTCGATGACGCGGTCACCGGGGCTGACCTACCGGCGCTGAGGGTGCAGACGCCGGAGGGTGACGACTGGGTCGTCGGAAGCGGCGAACCCGCTGCGACGGTGAGGCTGCCCCGTCACGAACTCTGGCGCTCGCTCACAGGGCGACGGCGCCGTGCCCGGGTGGACTCGTACGACTGGTCGCGCGACCCGGCACCATGGGTGGCCGTCTGGGTGGGCGGCACGTTCAGTTGGCCATCCGGCGACGACGAGGCCCACCCGGCCGGCTGAGGTCGAGCACCAGCGTCACCTCGACCACGTCCCCCACATCGATGCCCTCGGCGCGGCGAACGGCGTCCTTCAGGGGAACCAGGTAGCCACCCGCCTTCGGGAACAGCGAGGTCGTCCATTGGCTGCGACCGGACTGCGCCGAGACAGGTATGACACCCCACCCGAAACTGACCGTGGCCGCCACGTCACGGATCCGCGCAACCTGATCCGCAGGCACGGGCACGAAGTGGAACGGAGACGGCCCGCACCACTCGATCACCTCGCCCCGGAACGACAGGTCCATCGTCATCGCTGCGTCGCGGCGCCGGACCGGGCGGCAGTCCGCCTCGAGCGGAGCGCGACGACGATGCCGGGCAGTTCGGCCAACCGCAGCACCGGCAGCAGCAGCCGGGCCGCTCGCCGCGTCCAGGGGCCTGCGCCTGCCCACTCGGCAACACAGGCGGTACGCGCCTGATCGAGTCCGCACATCACCCGAAGGAAGCGAGCCACATCCCGAATCCGTCCCCTGCCGGGGCCGAAGTAGCGCGCCTCGAACGCCATCGGATCCGCGTCGACCGCCAGCACTGCATCGAGCCCGCGCCGGTGGCGCTCCTTCCAGAACGCCGGTAGTTCGTGTTCGACGATCACGTCCGGATGCCGGGCCAAGCGAATCGGTGTGCCCGCCCGCTCGAACCGTTGCGCGTGCTCGTAGCACGCACAACGCATCAACTCGGTGTCCATCGTGGTCGCGACGCGCGCCTCAGCTCTTCTTTGGTGCAATACTTGGCTGAGCATGCGGGTCAGGAACCCTTACAATCAAGTAGTGAGTGTATAATATAAACAATACTTATTAGGAGTATGCGGCATGGATCTAATAGTAGAATCATTTAGTGGACTAAACTGGTTAGGAGTTATCCTGGCAACTTTATCAACATTCGTTGTTGGTTATGTTTGGTATGATGTACGAGTATTTGGCAATACATGGTTGAAACTTGTTGGCCTCACTAAAGAAGAATCAGAAGACACGGAAGGAATGGGGAAAGTTTATGGTTTGACTGCACTCCAATCTTTTCTAGCAGCGATCCTGCTTGGCTGTCTGATCATTGCTACAGACACAACAGGTATTGTGGATAGCGTGTTGTTTGCAGCTATTGTAGGATTAGTATTGCGAGCAGGCACACATATCATGCATAATGGTTTTGCAAAGCGTGATGTTAAGCTAACGCTAATCGATGGCGGGCATGATGTAGTGTCGTTAGCAGTAATGGGATTAATTCTAAGCCTTTTCCGATAATTCAAAGATAGTGATCCGATTACGTGCTTATTCAAAAATCAAACCTTCTATCCAATTTATAACAACGATGCGTAGCAACCGAGCGCACCGTCACCCCGCTGAGACACCGCCGAAGCCAGGAACCCGAAATCGAGCACACTGCAGGCCAAGTGGAGGGGCGTACGTCCGCGGTACACGGTGATGCCACCCACGCCCGGCGCACCGCACTCGAGCAACTCCGCCACCATGCGATCAGCCCACGCTGCACCACCGGCGCAGGGTTCGCAGTCGCCGTCGAGGTGCAGGACCACGTCGGTCTCGGCCATCTCCGCTGCGAGGTTCTTGAAGACGTCATACCCGGTCTGCTGCCGCAGTCGCACGTGCTGCACCTCGACTCCCATCGCCGAGAGCATCGCCGCGACACGGTCGTCACCGATCGGGTCCATCAGCAGCAGTCGGTGGCGTTGGGGACCGTCAGCATCCGGCCGCACCCCCAGGGTGGCAGCACGTAACGAGGCGACCAAGGAATCGTGACTCTGTCCCTCACCGAGGTTGTACGTCTCCACGACGACCGTCACAGGGGCGAGGACATGGCCAGACCCTAGCGATGTGCCTGCGGAGGGTCCGGACACGGTGCCTGTGGAGGACGATTCACCACAGTTCGCCCGCGGGCCCCATTCCGAGAGCCTTCACGCGAATCAACGGGGTTTCCATGTTCTGGGCATTCGTCGCCGCACCCATCGCGGTTCCCGTCGGCGTGTTCCTCGCCGCGTTCGTGGTGGCGCAGGCCATGCAGACCTCCCAGCGTGCCGGCAGCCAGTCGACCTCGGAGGCCACGGCCGTCTCGATGATGCACGAGCAGGCGGGCCTGCTGCCAGAGGGCCGATTCATGGGCGCAGCAGTTCAACGTGGAGCTCGGCAACGTGCTCGACGGTCCGGGCGCAATCGTCGGTCAACTCGTGGGCCTGAACCGCACTCAGAGTGAGACGCGCCAGATGCGTCTCTACGAGGCCAAGCCGCACCTGCCGCAACTGACGATCATCCTCATGATCGTGTCGATCGTCGGGGTCATCCTGCTGCTGTGCTCGTTCGCCATCCCCGACATCCGCCGCCGCGTGCTGGTGCCGATCGCGCTTGCGTTCGCGGTGCTGCTGGGCGGCACCCTCTATCTGGTGGAGCAACTCGAGGAGCCCTTCACCGGCATCATCCGGGTGGGCCCCGGCCTGATGACCACCGTCGAGTCGAACATGTCGAGCGACTTCGAGCTCCGCTACCCCGGTGCCGCACTGCCGTGCGACGCCGAGGGCCGTCCCAACGCCTGAGCCCGGCTCAGAGGTCCTTCACCAGACGCAGCGCGTCGTAGACCGCAGCGTGGATGTTGCGGCTCGCCACCGCGTCGCCGATGCGGAACAACTGGTACGTGCCCTGCGGGTTGCGCACCACCGTCTGGGTTCGGCCCTCGGTGAGGGCCATGTAGTCGACTGCTCCGAGGTTGCTGGAGCCCGGCTTGAGTTCGAAGTAGAGACCGTCGTTCGCACTGGTGCCGTGGTCGGCCACCACCGCGTCGACCACCCGGGTGACGGTGTGGCTGGAGTGATCGGAGCCGATCTCGGCAACCAGGCGATCACCCTCCTTGCGAACCGAGAGCAGTCGCTGGTTCAGCGTGATGCGGGTGTCGGTCTCGTTGAACGCACGCGCGTAGGGCGTGTGGTTCATCCCGCCGATCTCGATGCCCAGCATCCGCTCCGGTGTCACGAGCTCCAGCGAGGCACCGGACCGGGCGATCAACTCGGCGGCCGACAGGGCCGAGTGGGTGCCGTTGTCGTCGAAGAACAGCACCTCACCACGCGGCACCACATCGCCACCCAGCACGTCCCATGACGTCGACACCGTGGCGTCGGCAGCCACCGACACGCCGTCCTCGTCGGCAGCGCGAGGCAGCCCGCCGGTGGCGATGATCACCACGTCGGGTTGCATCGACAGCACCTCGTCGGCCTCGGCGTAGGTGTCGTACCGAACCTCCACGCCCAGCCGGTCGAGTTCGCTCACCCGCCAGTCGATGATGCCCTGCAGGTCGCGCCGGCGCGGGTTGCGCGCAGCGAGCGGGATCTGCCCACCGGCCCACGGCATGGCCTCCAGCACCGTCACCCGGTGGCCGCGCTCACCGGCCACACGTGCGGCCTCCAGTCCGGCAGGGCCGGCGCCCACCACGACCACGCGTCGAGGCGCCGCCGCAGCAGGGATCTCGTGAGGCATCTCCGCCTCTCGTGACGTGGCGGCGTTGTGGATGCACAACGCCTCGCCCGCCGCGTAGATGCGGTCGAGGCAGTAGGTGGCACCGACACAGGGTCGGATCTCGCTCTCACGCCCTTCCAGGATCTTGCGCACCAGGTGCGGGTCGGCGATCTGGGCACGGGTCATACCGACGAGGTCGAGCTTTCCCTCCGCGATCGCATGTCGCGCCGTGGCCACGTCGTCGATCTTGGCCGCGTGCATCACGGCGAGGTTCGTGTGCCGGCGCACCTCGCCGCAGAAGTCGAGGTGTGGGGCCGAACGCATGCCGTGGATGGGGATCACCTCGGCCAGGTCGGGTTCCTTGGCGATGTGGCCGCGGATCACGTTCACGAAGTCGATGAGTCCCTCTGCCTCCAGCAGTTGCAGGATCTCGAGGCCCGTGGGCGCATCGATGCCGCCCGCCAACGTCTCGTCGAGCGCCGCACGGATGCCGACGATGAAGTCGGCACCCACCCGGGCACGGATGGCACGCAGCACCTCGCGGCCGAACCGCAGGCGGTTCTCGAGCGATCCACCCCACTCGTCGTCACGGGTGTTCGTGAGCGGCGACCAGAACTGGTCGAACAGGTGGCCGTACGCCTCGATCTCGATGCCATCCATGCCGCCGGCCTTCATCCGCTCGGCACCGTCGGCGAACTCGGCGATGATGCGTTCGATGTCCCAGTCCTCGGCCTGCTTGGGAATGGCCCGGTGCGCAGGTTCGCGCAGCGGCGAGGGCGCAACCACCGGCAGCCAGTCGTCCTGACCCCAGCCGGTGCGGCGGCCGAGGTGGGTGATCTGGATCATGCAGGCAGCGCCGTGTTCGTGCACGTCGTCGGTGAGACGGCGCAACCACGGCACGATCTCGTCCTTGTAGGCGTGCAGGTTGCCGAACGCCGGGGGCGAGTCGGGCGACACCACGGCAGAGCCGGCCGTCATGGTCATGCCCACGCCGCCCTTGGCCTTCTCGACGTGGTAGAGCCGATAGCGGTCCTTCGGCATGCCGTCCTCGGAGTACGCCGGCTCGTGCGCCGACGAGAACACCCGGTTGCGCAGCGTGAGGTGCTTCAACCGGAACGGTTGCAGCAGCGGATCGTTGGATGCAGCGTCGGCAGACATGAGTGCCTTTCCCCGAGGTGTGGTTACGGTGCGACGAGCGCAGGTGGCCGTGACATGAAGAGTACGTCTATCGCCTCGACCCCGGTGGGGGCCGTGTGCCTCAGCGGGCGTAGTCGTAGAAGCCGCGGCCGGCCTTGCGGCCCAGCAACCCGGCCTCCACCATGCGCGACAGCAGCGGCGGAGGTGCGTACAGCGGCTCCTTGAACTCGGTGTACAGACTGTCGGCAACGGCCAGCGTGGTGTCGAGCCCGATCAGGTCGGCCAGACGCAGCGGACCCATCGGGTGGTTGCAGCCCTCCACCATGCCAGTGTCGATGTCGGCCGCCGTGGCGAAGCCGCTCTCCATCATCCGGATCGCGGAGAGGATGTACGGAATCAACAGGGCATTCACGATGAAGCCCGCACGGTCCTGGCTGCGGATGACCTTCTTGTGCAGCACCTCGGCGGCGAAGCCCTCGGCGCGCGTGACCGTCTCGGGTGCGGTGAGCAGGCTGGTGACCAACTCGACCAGACGCAGCACGGGAACCGGGTTGAAGAAGTGGATGCCCAACACCTGCTCGGGTCGTTGGGTGGCGATACCCAGCTTCATGACGGGGATCGAGCTGGTGTTGGAGGCAAGGATCGCCGCCGGGTCGGTGACCACCCTGTCGAGCACGCGGAACACCTCTGTCTTCAGCGCCTCGTCCTCCACCACTGCCTCGATCATCATCTGGCGGTCGGCCATGTCGGCCAGTTCGGTGGTGAACGACAGGTGGCCGAGCGCGGCGTCACGCTCCTCCTCGGTCAACTTGCCCGAGCGCGCTCCCCGGTCGAGCGATGCGGTGATGCGCTGCTGGCCGGCTTCGGCGGCACCGGCATTCACCTCGCCCACGATCACGTCGAGCCCGGCGCGGGCGCACACCTCGGCGATGCCAGAGCCCATCAGGCCGCAGCCGACGACACCGATTCGTTGGATCTGATCCACAGTCATGACCACGATGTTGCCACGGCGCGTACCGTGGGCAGGTGGACATCGCCGAACGTGCAGCCCGCTTCCCCATCGGCGCGTCGATCACCGACGGGGCCCTCGCCGCCGATCTGCACGGCGTGCTCGCCCGACTGCGCGAGCACGAGCCGGTGTCGTGGGTGCCAGCGCTGGGGGGATGGCTGGTCACACCCCGTGACCTCGTCGTGGACGTGATGCGCGACGCCGAGCGCTTCACCGTCGACGACCCCCGGTTCTCCACCGGTCAGGTGCTGGGGCCGAGCATGCTGAGCCTCGACGGCGCGGAACACGCCCGGCACCGGCAGCCCTTCGCCGACGCGTTCCGTCCGCCCGAGGTGCGCAACCGCTACGCGGAGGCCGTCGACGCCGCAGCCCGGCGCCGAGTCAC
>JBJTXX010000398.1:0-1695 GCA_046082485.1 Actinomycetota bacterium | reverse complement strand
GCCGTGCAGGGCGTCGTCAAGTCCTACGACCCGGGAACGGGCGATGGAATCGTCGTCCGTGACACGGCGGACCTGACCGAGTTCGATCTGGCGCCCGGCGCGCTCGAGGGCTCCGTGTTCCGCATGCTCCGGCCCGGTCAGCGGGTCGTGTTCGATCTCGACGACAGCAACCGTGCCACCCGTGTCCGCCTCGGCTCCGAGGAAGACATGGGCACACCCGGCTTCGCTCCCACCCCGCTCGGCTGACGCCCCCGGCGTCCCGGCACCAACCCCCACCACTCCACGAGGAGGGAACATGTCCGCCACGACCACGAACGCGCGGCTACAGGCCTGGGTCGAGGAGTGGGCAGCGGTACTCGCACCGGCTCGCATCGAGTGGTGCGACGGCTCCGCTGAAGAGTACGACCGCCTCTGCGGTGAGCTGGTCGCCTCCGGCACCTTCACCCGGCTCGACGAGGCCAAGCGGCCGAACAGCTACTGGGCCCACAGCGACCCGGGTGACGTGGCACGCGTGGAGGACCGCACGTTCATCTGCTCCACCGACGCTGCTGACGCAGGCCCCAACAACAACTGGCGGGACCCCGATGCCATGCGCGCCGAACTGACGGCGCTGTACTCGGGCTGCATGCGTGGCCGCACGATGTACGTCGTGCCCTTCAGCATGGGCCCGCTCGGCTCGCCGATCGCCCACATCGGCGTGCAGCTCACCGACAGCGCGTACGTTGCGGTGAACATGCGCATCATGACCCGTATGGGTCAGGGCTCGCTCGACGTGCTCGGCGACGGCTTTTGGGTGCCGTGCCTGCACAGCGTCGGTGCCCCGCTGCAGTCGGGCGAAACCGACGTCGCGTGGCCGTGCAACCCCGACAACAAGTACATCGTTCATTTCCCCGAGACCCGAGAGATCTGGAGCTTCGGCTCCGGCTACGGCGGCAACGCGCTGCTCGGCAAAAAGTGCTTCGCACTGCGCATCGCCTCGGTGATGGCGCGCGACGACGGCTGGCTGGCCGAGCACATGCTCATCCTCAAGCTCACCAACCCACAGGGCGTGAGCAAGTACATCGCCGCTGCGTTCCCGAGTGCCTGCGGCAAGACCAACCTGGCGATGCTCGTTCCCACCATCCCGGGCTGGAAGGCCGAGACCATCGGCGACGACATCTGTTGGATGAAGTTCGGCGCTGACGGCCGTCTGTACGCCATCAACCCCGAGGCCGGCTTCTTCGGCGTGGCCCCCGGCACCGGGTGGGATACGAATGCCAATGCGATGCACAGCCTCTGGGGCAACAGCATCTTCACGAACACGGCGTTGACCGGCGAGGGCGACGTGTGGTGGGAGGGCATGAGCCCTGACAAGCCGGCGCGTGCGACGGACTGGAAGGGCAACGTCTGGACGCCGGAGACCGACACTCCGGCCGCACACCCGAACGCCCGCTTCACCGCTCCCGCGTCGCAGTGCCCCGCCATCGCGCCCGAGTGGGAGGACCCAGCGGGTGTCCCGATCAGCGCCATCCTCTTCGGCGGGCGCCGCCGCACCACCGTCCCGCTCGTCACCCAGGCGTTCGACTGGGAGCACGGCGTGTTCCTCGGCAGCATCATGGCCAGCGAGACCACGGCGGCCCAGCAGGGTGCTGCCGGCGTCCTGCGGTTCGACCCGATGGCGATGCTGCCGTTCTGCGGCTACAACATGGCCGACTA
>JBJTXX010000397.1:0-9827 GCA_046082485.1 Actinomycetota bacterium | reverse complement strand
CGTTGGATGCTGGCGCTCTCGGCAGGCCGCACCAGCACACCCTGTTCGTCGATCCACACCGCCATCGGGATGTTCACGAAGCCGAACAGTTCGCCGGTGATGTGCGTGGTGTCGATGAGCGACGGATGCGTGGGGCTGGCGGCGTCGATCCACTTGTGCGTGTGCACCGGTTCGATGTCGAGGGCCACGGTCACGACGGTGACGCCGAGCGACTCGAGTTCGGTGTGCAGTGCCTGCCACCCGGGCAGGCTGGTGCGGCAGCCTCAATAACTGGACCAGGCGACGAGCAGCACCTTCCGGCCGTGGAGCGCGCTCAGCTTGAACGGGTTGCCGTCGCGGGTGATCAATTCGGGGTCGGCGGCCACGGCGGTGCTGAGTGCCCGACCCGTGGCGGTGGCCGGGCCCACGGCCCACACGCCGTGGTCGGCGTCGTGCACGACGGGCATGCCCAGTCGCTGCGCCGCCACGGTCACGTCGAGCGTGCCGTCGTCGCGCAGTGAACCGGGCGCCGGCACGCACACCTCGCCGCGGCACAGGCCCTGGGGCTTGGGTTCCCAGCCGGTGTGTCGGGCGAAGTCGTCGGCAGTGACCTGCTGCAGGTCGGTGATGATCATCGGTCAGCCCTTCGAAGCATGTTCGGCTAGGTCGTGCGGGCCGCTGGCGGGGTAGCCCTTCGCGGCGCGGATGGCGGTGCCCCACGGCAGCACGATGTCGAGCAGTTCGTCGAGGTGTGAGTCGAGGCCGACGATCGCCCGCACCATCTGTCGATCGGTGGCCACCTCGATGGCCTCGCGCAACTCCCTGCCGACCGGCAGGAAGCCCCTGTCGTCGACCAGGTTGCGCGAGCGCAGGCGCTCGAAGGCGATGTCGAACTGTTCGTCGCTCCACGCCCGGGTTCGCGAGTAACTGCGCATCGGCAGACCCCAGTACAGCTCGCTGAGCAAGCCGATCTCCACTGCGTCGAGGCCCGCCCCCACCCATGCTGCCGTGTGGCAGTCGCCGCGGAATTCGCGCAGCATGTCGCCCAGGCGCCACACCCGGCCGAGCGCGGTGGCCGGCATGGGCTGGGCTGCCACGCCGGCGTAGAGCGGCCGACCCTCGGGCCGCAGGGGGGCCACCGTGCGCTGCAGCAGTTCCTCCACGCGGTCCACACCTTCGGGCTCTGCGCCGAGGATGCGCTCGAGTTGGGCGATGGCCCCGTCGTCGCGGGCCTGGCAGATCGTGCGTGCGTCGGTGAGGGTCCAGCCCCTCTCCACGCTCGGCACCACTGCATCGGGGTTGAAGACCGCGAAGGCCGCAGCCACCACGGTTCCCGGCACCTGGCCCATCAGCGAGCCACGGCTGGTGAAGTAGGCGGGGCCGTCGGGCAGGGCTACGCCGTTGGCCTGGCCCGAGCTGGGGGCGAAGCCGAGGGCCGCGTAGTTGGCATGGCACTCGGGTGAGAAGTACACCTGACCCACGAGGGGTTCGAGGGCGATGGCGAGCGCGCGGGAGGGTTGCACGGCATCACCCTATGCCCCTCGGCCGTGCCCCGTCGTCACGTAGCGTGCAGTTCGTGAGTATCGCCATCGAGATCGCCACCGAGGCCAGCGACGAGCTGGTGCAGGCCTTCGCCCGACTCATCCCCCAACTGTCGAAGAGTTCGCCGCCGCCGTCGGCAGCAGAGGTCGCCGAGATGGTGGCCGCACCGGCCAGTGATGTGCTGGTGGCCAGGCTCGATGGAGTCATCGTGGGAACGCTGACCCTGGTGGTGTTCCGCATCCCCACCGGTGTGCGGGCATGGATCGAGGACGTGGTCGTCGATGATTCGGCGCGGGGGCACGGTGTCGGTGACCTGCTGAACCGCTTCGCCCTCGACCGGGCGCGGGCACGGGGCGCGAAGACCGTGGACCTCACCTCCCGACCGTCGCGTGAAGCCGCCAATCGGCTGTACCAGCGCATTGGCTTCCAGCCCCGCGAGACGAACGTCTACCGCTACGACCTCGACGCCTGATCGTCCCGACGTGATGGTGCGGGAAGGTGCGGGCGGCGCAATCACGCCGTGCATAACACCGCGACGTCAACCCACGCAGCCCGCCCAGTACGGCAGCTATGGCGCGGTGCGAGCGATGTCCGACAGACTCCGGTTGTGTCGATCCGTCGCAAGCGTCCCGCTGACTCGGTCCTGTCAGGGCTCGGCAAGGTGGTTCACGGCAACGATGCGGCCGATGTCGGTGAGGTACGCCGCACCGTGTCGGCGGGCGCCGATCGCCTCTCCACCAACGATGTCGCGATGGCGATCGCGATTCGTGAGGAAGCTGCGGCAGGCCCATGACCCTCGACCAGAAGACGTTGTCGGACGGACCGATCCATCTCCGCCGCCTGACCCTCGACGACGTCGACGAATGGCTCGCTGGGCAGGACGACGAACAGAACCGGTGGTTCGAGTTCCCTCGCCCAGCCGAACGAGCCGACGTCGAACGAGCGATCACGAACTGGGCCGAGTCGTGGCGCACGAGCGGACCGGTCCGCCACTGGGCGATCTGCGACACCGAGACCGGCCGCATCGCCGGCGGTGTCGAGGTGCGACTGCAGGACCACGAGGTGAATCTCTCCTACGTCGTGTTCCCCGGCTTCCGTCGACGCGGCTACGCGACTCGCGCAGCGAAACTCGCACTCGACTATGCCACCGAGGTGCTGGGTGCGGCGACAGCCGTCATCAAGGTGCTCGAGGGCAACCAGGCGTCCCTCGCTGTCGCGAAGCGGCTCGGTGCAACCGTGATCGGAACGTCACCGTCCGACACAGATGGCACCTTCGTCGTACACCGCCTCACTCTCAACCGACAGAGTTGAACAGCCCCCACCCATCAACAACGTCCCATACCGCCGGGCCGTGGGTGCCGTCGTTATGCGCTCCCGGAGCCGAGGCGGCGGATAGCGCCGAGCGGCAGTTACGCACGCGGCGAGACTGCGATCCAATCGTCTACGCGCAGCCGCCATCGCTGCGCATGCATGTGCCCGAAGTGACCCATCTCTAAGGGCGTCACGTTGGCAACCACAGCAAAACTCATTCCGCGATGGCGACGCCATGCATCCGCCGGAGGAACAGGCACACCGGCTTCTTTGAACACATCGGCAGCGACTCCGTTGGCGTCTTCAAGAGCACAGCGAACCTGGTTTGGGAAGGGCCGAATTACGAACAGCCGCAACTCGGACCTTTCCCAGTTCGCCACATAGGTGCCACTTACCCTCACTCGCGTACCGACTACGAGGCGGCTCAACACCCGAGCAGAATGCCCGGTAGGGGCGCTGTCGTCAACTGCTTCTGGGCGGGCGATATGTGCGGTCATCGACCATCGGTAGGCTTGGAGCATGACGTCGATCGAGCGCGTAGTCACGAAGCGCCGGCTCGAAGACCGCGATGAACCTTGGCGGTTCTGGCTGACGCGGCCGATCGCCGAGCGCATTGATGCGGTCGAGCAACTCCGACGCGAGCATCACGGGTGGTCCCATGGAACTGAACCCCGACTTCCAAGAGTTCTTGCGATCGTTCGTCGGCCATGACGTCCGGTTCCTGATCGTCGGCGGGTACGCGCTCGCCGCCCACGGACACCCCCGGTACACGAAGGACCTCGACGTCTGGGTGTGGACCGACCCATCGAATACCGAGCGCGTCGTCGCTGCGTTGGATGAGTTCGGCTTCGGTGGACTGGGTTTGGCTGCGGCCGACTTCGAGGAGCCGGATGTGGTGGTGCAACTCGGGCGCGAACCGCAGCGGATCGACATCCTCACGTTTGCCACGGGTCTGGTCTTCGATGAGGCGTACCAGCATCGAGTGCTCGTCGAAGTGGGTGGACTGGAGGTGCCGTTCATCTCGGTCGACGATCTCCGCACGAACAAACTCGCTACCGGCCGACTACGCGACCAAGCCGATGCTGCGGATCTCCCTCCCAGCGGCGCCGCTGGTTTCTAGCGAGACGATGTAGACAAACGTCTACCGCTACGACCTCTGAGGCCCGATCGGGGCGTCGCCGGAGGATGGCCGACACGACCGCTGGGACGATGGCGGTCCGTAGCGGACCAGATCCGTACCAGCGAACGAGGTGGCGCCGATCCGTGCGCTCATCACAAGGCGCCTCCGTCATGTGTCGAGGTTCGCCAGGCCGACTCGGCTGTTCTCGGCCGGAGTGCGTGACTGTGTAGCGGTAGTCTCAGGGTTCTGGGTGCGCGTCGGGAACTCATCGAGGCGAAGCGGGACGAAATCTGTGCGGTCGCTCGTCGGCATCGTGCTCGTTCGGTTGCGGTGTTCGGGTCAGTGGCTCGTGGTGAGGAGTCGGACTCGAGTGACATCGACTTCCTGGTGGAGTTCGAGGCTGGCAGTTCACTGTTCGATCTCCTGCATCTGAGCGAGGAGCTCGAGGTGCTGCTGGGTGTTCCCGTGGACGTGGTCTCTGCTGGCGGATTGAAGGATCGCGACGATCACCTGCGACGCGAGGCTGTCCCGCTGTGAGTCGCAGCGACGACGAGCGCGTCGCCGACATCCTCGGTGAAGCGAGCACCGCTCTCAGCGATGCGTACACGGCTGCTCGTCTTGGCGTTCCGTGGCGAGATGTCGGTGCCTTGCGGATCATCCTCGCCCACCACTACCACCGCATTGACACCGAATAGGTGTGGCAGATTGCCACCATCTCTGTGCCCGAGTTGGTCCGTCACCTCCGCCCCGATGGTGCCAGCGGTTTCTCATCGGCGAAGTGATACCAACGTCTACCGGTACGACTTGGGCGACTGATCGCTGCGGCTCGAGAGTCCTCGCAGGCCGAGACCGCCGTCAGCGCAGCGAGCGGACCACTCCGGCGATGACCGTGTCGAGCATGGCCTCGGCGCCGGCCTGATGAACGCCGGGCTCCGAGGGCAGTTGCGAGGCCGTGAGGATGGTGGCGAGGCCGTGGACTGCGGCCCAGCCGATGAGCGGTGCGTCATCGCGGCGGCCGCGGGGGATGGCGCCGGTGGCCACCATCTCGTCGACTGCCTCGACCAACACCCCCCAGGCATTCGGCTGCTCGGGCGCCGGCGGTGGTACCGGACACGGGGTGAATGCCACCTCGAACAGGTGTGGGTGCCGGACCGCGAACCGCACGTAGGTGCGCCCTGTGGCCTCGAACCGGCGGATGGAGCGTGTGACCTTGGTGCCGGTGGTGGGCACTGCGTCTCGAGCCTCGAGCATTGCCGAGGCCAGTTGCTGGCGGGCGTCGAGGGACAGTGCGGCAACAAGGTGGTCGCGGCTGGGGAAGTGCCGATACGCGGCCGATGGTGACACGCCGATGGTGCGGGCGAGATCTCGCAGTGCAAGCGATGCGAGACCGTGGTGCTCGATGACCTCCATGGCCGACTGGCGGAGCGCCGCCTCGAGATCTCCATGGTGGTAGGAGCGGTTTGCCACGGTGGAAGTCTGCCACAGATGTTGACAGTGTTCACATTTCCAGCATAATGTGAGCGCTGTTCACATGGGAAGGAGATGGACATGGCAGCCATCAACAACGGCAGGTTCACGGCCGACATCGGCGCCGATGGCAAGGTGCTGTTCCTCATCGGCATGCGGATCAACCGGCTGTGGCAGGTGTGGCGCTGGTTCCCGGTGCTCACGGCCATGCCGCGCATGCTCATCGAGCTCGCCAAGAACCCCGACCTCGGGCTGTTGGGAAAGCCGCGCACCTTTTGCTCTGGTCGAGTGATCCTGGTGTGGCAGTACTGGGAGTCGTTCGACAAACTCGCCGCATACGCGAAGGCGAACGACCGCACTCATCTTCCTGCCTGGAGGGCATTCAACAAGCGCGTCCGCGACAACGGCTCGGTGGGCATCTTCCACGAGACGGTCATGCTGTCGGACGCCACGGTGGAGTCGATCTACGGCAACATGCCCACCTTCGGCCTGGCAGCAGTGACCGGCGCAGTGCCTGCGGGTCGCCGAGGACAGACCGCGCGCGCCCGTCTCACCGGTGAAGCAGGCGACACCCCAGTGGTCGAGCCCTACTGAGCCGGGCCGCCGACGGTTGGACCGTCAGCGGTGGAGGAACGTGCCGTCGTACTGATCGAAGCGGTCGCGGTCGAGTTGCCACAGTTGGGTGGCCGCCTCGACGCCGGCCGTCGCTGCATTGCCGTGCAGGTTCGCCCAGCCGAGCAACGTGCGTGCCTGCTCCGGCAGCGTTCGCGCAAGGTCCTCGGACACCGAGTGCACCACGGCTTCCTCCGGTGTGAGCCAGCCCAGCAGGTAACCGATGTAGAGGGCCTCGCGCACCCGGCTGTCGCTGGTGTTGGCGCCGCCCCCGTGCGCGAGCGACCCGGTGTAGAGCAGGGCGTCACCGGGTTGCATCTCCACCGGGATGGCCAGGCTGCCGTCGATGGGTGCGTCGTAGGGGTCGAGGTGGCTGCGCGGCACCACCATGGTGGCACCCACCTCGGCGTCGTAATCACCGAGGGCGACGAGCGCCGACAACTGCAGGTCGATGCCCAGGTGTGCCGCGTGGGACCAGTTGACGTCGTCGCGGTGCAGCGGCTGTGCTGCATTGCCCGGACGGATGTAGATGGTCTCGGCCTGGCTCAACCAGTAGTGGCCGCAATGCGGCAGTAGCACCGCATCGGCGACGGCGAGCAGCGTGGGGTGCAGCAGCACGGATTCGACGAAGGCGGCGCTCTTGGCAGCGAGTCCCTGCACCCTCACGGTGTGCCGACCGTAGAACTCGTCGTCGCGGAACCCCGGCTCGCGTCGGTCGACGTGCGGCTGGATCTCGTCGTGCACCTCCGCGACCTGACCAGGGGTCAGCAGTCCCTGCACCACCACTCCGCCGTCGCGCCGCAGGTCGGCGTGAATGCCCGCGATGTCGTGTGAGGACCGGCGGGCGAGCGATGTTGGGGCGTCGGCGGGCATCGGGGCACCCTAACGGCAGGAGCGGAGTCGCAGGGGGTCGACTGCTGGTTGACTTGGGTGCATGTCCGCACCGTTCGTGAGCCGACACCGGTCGGTCACCCACCCGGAGGCACCGGAATGAACCGGCCCCGGCCCATCCCTCCCGGCCCGTGGCAGGAGAGCGTGTGGGACTATCCGCGCCCACCGCAGGTGGAGCCCGTGGCGGCACGTGTGCGCGTGGTGCTCGGCGGCGTGACGATCATCGACACGACCCGTGCGCTGCGCGTGCTCGAGACCAGTCACCCGCCGAACTACTACCTGCCCATCGCCGATGCGCTGCCCGGGGCGCTGGTGCCCGCCGAAGGCCGAAGCGTGTGCGAATGGAAGGGCGCCGCCGCGTACTTCGACATCCACGGCGGCGGGGTGGTGGTGCCGCGTGCCGCGTGGACGTACCCGGAGCCGACAGCCGGTTTCGAGATGTTGCGCGGCACGGTGGCGATGTATGCCGGGCCGATGGATTCGTGCTGGGTGGGCGACGAGCAGGTGCAGCCCCAGGCCGGGGCCTTCTATGGAGGTTGGATCACCTCGAACGTGGTCGGCCCGTTCAAGGGGGAACCGGGGTCGATGTTCTGGTGACGGCAGGGCGCGGCCGGCGGATCAGGCCTGTGCCGGTCGCCGACCGATCAGCCCCAGCACCAGTGCGCAACCGGTGAGGATGATGGCCGTTCCGATCAACTGCGCCACGGACAGGCGCTCGTCGAGCACCACCGACCCCGCCACCACGGCGATGACCGTGACGATGAACTCGACGCTGATGGCTTTCGTGGCGCCCAACTGGGCCACCAGTCGGAAGAACACCACGTACCCCAGGGCGCTCACGAAGCCGGCGAGCATCAGCAGGAACAGGTAGTCGACCGGTCGGGGCGTGGTGGGCACCGGCACCGCGAAGATGAGCGGCAGGGTCATGGCGCCGCCGAACAGGAATGAACCGATCGACTGTTCCCACTCGCCGACGCCCGCCAGCCGGCGGCGAGCGAAGTTGCTGCCGATGGCCGACGCGATGCAACTGACCACCGAACTGACGCAGCCCAGCACGAAGCTGCCGGTCACCGCGACGGCTGGGAAGCCGACCAGCACCACCATGCCCGAGAACCCGATCACCAGACCGACGGCGCCCTGCCGGTTGATGGTCTCGGTGCCCCACAGCCGGCCGATCACCATGCTGTAGAGCGGGATGGTGCCTACGAAGATCGCCGACATCGCGGTGCCGATGCGGGGCGCCGCAAACGACAGCCCGATCAACTGGATCGCGACGGCGGTGAGGCCGACGAAGAAGAACGGCCGCCAGCCGATGCTGAAGTCGAGCCGTCGTCCGGTGGCGCGGGCCGCAACCGTCAGCAGTAGCCCCGCCAGCAAGGTTCGGAACGTGACGGCCCCCACCCAACCGAAGGCCTTCACCACCTTCAGCAGCACCAGGAACGACAGCCCCCACACCAGGGCGACGAGGGCGTATTCGGCGATCTGCTTGCGGGTCATAGGGCCGCAGCGACCCTAGCCCCGCCGCGTCGCGAGCCCGTGGTGCCTTCGAGGACGGTCGGCATCGAACAGGAACGCGGTGCGCCGCTTCAGCGCCTCAGTCACCACCACGTACATCACCACCAACGACATCAGGGCAGCCAGCGTGCCGACGGTGAGGTGGCCGAGGCCGAGCCAGCCTGCGAGCGGTGTGAACGGCAGCACGGTGACGATGCACAGCACGGCGGCGGAGGACACCGCGAGAGCCCTGCTCGGTCGGCTGCGCAGGAACGGTCGCCGGGTGCGCAGCACCAGCATCACCGCCAACTCCGTGGCCGTGGACTCGATGAACCAACCGCTGCGGAACACCTCGGGGCTGGCGTCGAGCCACCACCGCATCAGGGCGAAGGTCAGCAGGTCGAACACGGTGCTCACCACGCCGAACACGATCATGAAATTGCGTACCTGGCGGACGTCCCATCGGCTGGCCCTGCGCAACTGCTCGTCATCGACCCGGTCGGTGGCGATGGTGGTGGCGGGCACGTCGGAGAGGAAGTTGAGCAACAGGATCTGCGTGGGCAGCAATGGCAGGAAGGGCAGGAACGCCGCGGCGGCCGCCATGGACAGCATGTTGCCGAAGTTGGCGCTGGTGGTGACGTGCACGTACTTCAAGGTGTTGGCGAACACCCGGCGGCCGGCCTCGATGCCGTCGCCCAGCACGCCGAGATCCTTCTCCAGCAGGACGAGGTCGGCGGTCTGCTTGGCCACGTCGACCGCCGAGTCGACCGAGATGCCCACATCGGCGACGTGCAGTGCGGGCGCGTCGTTGATGCCGTCGCCCAGGAAGCCGACGGTGTGCCCCGATGCCGACAGGGCGCGCACGATGCGCTCCTTGTGGATGGGGGTGACCTCGGCGAACACCGTGGTGCGTTCGGCTCGCACCGCGAGTGCTGCATCGTCGAGGCGGGCGATGTCGGCGCCGGTGAGGGCATCCTCGAGCGAAAGGCCCATCTGCGCCGCGACGTGCCCTGCGGCCAGTCGGTTGTCGCCGGTGATCAGCCGGACCGACACGTTCAGGCCCCGTAGGCGTTCGATGGCTTCTCGGGCCCCCGCCTTCGCTGGGTCGCTGAAGGTGAGAAGCCCCACGAGGTCGAGCCTGCGCTCGTCGTCGGCCGAGATCTCCGTGATGCCGCCGGCGTCGGCGTCGGCAGTGGCGACGGCGAGCACCCGATAACCCTCCGACGACAGTCGCTCGTACAACGCACGCAACTCGGGCTCCGCGTCGTCGGCTGCGCCACCGCCGATGGTCGAACAGCACTGCAGCACCTGCTCGAACGCGCCCTTGGTGATGATGTGTGCGCCGGTGCCGTTGCGAACCAGCACCGACAGGCGCTTGCGGGTGAAGTCGTAGGGCAGTTCGGCCACCCGC
>JBJTXX010000396.1:0-3727 GCA_046082485.1 Actinomycetota bacterium | reverse complement strand
GGCGGCAGCACGAACACCACCGTGGGGTACTCCGAGCCTTGGCTCTTGTGCACCGTCATCGCGAAGGCCGTCTGCACATCGGCCAGTTGCACGGGGTCGAACTCGGTCACCGAACCGCCCACGGAGAACACCGCCGCCACCCCACCCTCGCGGGCCACCACCACGCCCGTGTCGCCGTTGGAGAGGCCCGTGCGGGCGTCGTTGCGCGTGATCAGCAGCGGCCGCCCGGGGTACCAGATGCCCGGCGCACCCGCCTTGCCGAACAGCCACTGCTCGGCAAGGTCGTTCCAGTGCGACACCCCGTAAGGGCCGTGCCGATGGGCGCACAGCACTCGAACATTGGCGAGCGCCTTCAGCGCACCCGGCCCATCCCCCGCAAGCGCCAGCTCCCGCGCCGCCGTGAGGTAATCGGTGACCACCTCGTGCACCGCCTTCTCGGCGGCCGCCTGATGGCCCGGCGACGACGGCACCGCGAACACCATCGAGGGCACCTCGGTTCCCTCGGCCGCCTGCTGCCGTTCCAGTCGCAGCGCGCGAAGGCCTTCGAGGTCGGGAAGCGGCACCGTAACCTTCACGGCATCGTCGAACCGCTGGGTGCGCACCGCATCGGCGAACAGCGCGATCGGCGAACCCTTCTTGAAGCGCCGGGCGCGCAGCAGGCGCACCGCCACACCCGCGAGCGGGCCCGAACCCGCCGAACCGTCGGGCGGCGCGGCAACGGCGACGATGTCGCCCAGCACCGCGCCACGCTCGACGCTCTCGAGCTGGTCGGGGTCGCCGATCAACAGCAGCCGGGCCTCGGGGCGCACGGCCTCGAGCAAGCGCGCCATCTGCGGGGCCGACACCATCGATGTCTCGTCGATCACCACCACATCGTGCGGCAGGGGGTTCGTCGCCGAATGACGGAACCGATGCTGCTGCGCCGGGGCCAGCGAGCCGAGCAACTTGTGGATCGTCGATGGTTCGAGGGCATCGAGCGCCAGGTGCACCACCTGCGGCAGGTGACCGAGCACCTGCAACTCCGACAGCGCCGAGGCGATGCTCTCCTTCATGCGCGCGGCAGCCTTGCCCGTGGGGGCGGCAAGGCCCACCCGCAGCGCTGCGCCCCGCGACTCGGCATCGGCCATCAGCACCGCGAGGATGCGCGCCAACGAATAGGTCTTCCCGGTGCCGGGGCCACCCACCAGCAGCGACACCTGGTTGCGCAGCACGGTCTCGGCGGCCTGGCGTTGCAGGTTCACCTCGCCGTCGACGTCGGCCGGCAGCAGGTTGTCGAGCAACGCGATCGCGGTGGGCGACAGGGCGCCCACCTCGGCCACGCCGGCAGCCCTGGCACGCAGGGATTCGGCCACCGCACACTCGTCGACCCAGTGACGCTGCAGGTACAGACGACTGCCCCACAGCACCAACGGGTGCTGGTCGAGCACAGGCTCGGTGTCGGGCCCGTGCACCACGCGCACCACGTCGGTGGCGGCGGCGAGCGCAGCGACCCACTGGCCGGGCTCGGGCCACGGCAGCGTCAGCGGCAGCGCCGCTGCAGCATCGGAGACATCGCCTTGCGAGCCCTCGCCTCGGTGCACCACAGCGGCCAGCACGTCGAGTGCTGCACACGAGTGGCCGTGCTGCGACGCCCAGGTCGCCATCGCTGCCCCCAGCAGCACCGCCGGGTCGGTGACCCCGCCGGCGCGTGCCAGCCAGGCCGTGAAGTGCACCTCGGCCGCGCCCAGCACGCCAGCACCGACGAACTGCTGCAGGGACTGCACCGATTCGGGAACACGCACGTGCACGGCGTTCATCACGCACCGCCTTCCGGGGCCCCGTGCGCGAACAACTGGTCGAGGGCCACCACCGTCGCTGCGGGAGGCTGCCACTGAAACACGCCGTAGGGGCGCCCGTCGTGCTGCGGCGTGTCGGCACCCACCATGCCCCTCACGAACAGGTAGCCGATGCCCCCGAGGTGCACCTCGGGCGAATAGCCGGGCAGCCGCCACCGCAGATAACGGTGCACCGCAACGCTGTAGAGCACCGCCTGCAACGGGTAGTCGCTGTGGGCCATGTGCCCGGGCAGCAGATCGGGGTGATAGGCCTCGAGCGGGTCGCTCTGTTGCCAACCGTGCAAGCGGTTGGTCTTGTAGTCGACCACCACGAACCGGGGCTGCCCATCCGGCCCCGGCACGCGGAACACGGCGTCGATCGAGCCCTGCAGGAACCCTGCCAGATCGAAGTGGTAGCGCCCGTCGGCCAGCGCCTGTGCGTACGGCAACTGCGGGTCGTCGGCCGGCAGGGTGGCCAACAGCACCTCGCCGATGTGGCGCGGCGTGATGCGGCGCAGCCGATCGCTGTGCAGCGGCAGGTCGAACTCGAGTTCCGCTAGGCGGTCACTCACCGGGATGTCGGCGAGCCGCAGCCCACCCAGCACGTCGCCCATCGGCGTGCGGATGGCCGCGCACAGACCAGCCGTCACGTCGCCGACGTCGAGCTCCAGCCGGTCGCTGCGCAGTTCCTGCTGCACGGCTGCCCGCACATCGGCCTCGAGCGTGACGCTGGCGGGGTCGATGCGCTCGAGCACGCTGTGCACCATCGTGCCGAATGCGGTGCCACCCTTCACGCCCAGCAACGGCATCACCGGGCCCGCGGACACCGGTTCGTGGGCGCCGGGCTGCGCCGCCGCGGTGCCGGTGACCTCCTCGGCGCCGTCCTCGGGAACGTCGTCGGGCTCGTCGGCACCACCCGCCAAGGGCGCCTGCTGCATCCAGTCGTCGGGCCGGTCGGCCGTGATCGAACTGAACGACCAGCGCTTCCACGCCGCGTCGCGCACCACACGACCCTCGGCGTCGGCCACCGACAGCTGCGGCAACAGATCAGGGTCGGTGATCGGCGACCACGCCGATCGCACTCCCTCCGGTCTGAACATCACCGCCTCGATGCGACCCCCCGACTTCGCGACCAGCGGGGACAGGCGATCGAGCACGTCGGAACTCGATGGGTTGGGAATCGGCGCCAAGGACGACGCCGGGGTGCCGGTCTTCTTTCGGCCCAGGCTCGGTTTCGAGTTCCTCGGCACACCTGCCTCGTCGCGATCGAACAACACCGTGTTGACCGGCGACCGCTTCGCCTGACCGGTCGGCGCCCACCACAGCACGGTGCGGTGGCGACCACGCGTCAGGCCGACGTAGAGCAGACGCAGACGATCCCCCCGCGCACCCACGGCTTCGTAGTGCTTGCGGCCCTCGAAGGTGGTGTGCAACTCGTCGCCGTCCCACTTCCGCGCCGGGGCCACATCGACAACACGCTGACCGGTGGGGTCGTTGTAGACACGGCGGCCCCCCTTGTCGCTGACCTGGAACGAGGCGGGCAGCATCACGATGGGGTACTCGAGACCCTTGCTGCTGTGCAGCGTGGTGATCTGCACTGCCTTGGCATCCGAGTCGATGCGGCGCATGCGGGGATCCTCACCGTCGGCGGGTTCGTCGCTGCCTGCGAGCCGATCGAGCACGCGCAGCACCGCTGACGCCGCATGGCCACGCCCAGCCCCCAGTTCAGCGGCCAACAACTCGGCGATGTGATCGAGATCGGTGAGATCGCGTTCACCGGACGGACGCGACAGCAGGGTGGTGACGAGGTTGCTCTCGGATCGCACATGGTCGTACCAGGCGAGGAACGGCTGCTTCGACAGTTCGTCGGCCCACTGGGCGCAACGCTGTTGCAGCGCCGCCACGCGGCGGGC
>JBJTXX010000395.1:0-812 GCA_046082485.1 Actinomycetota bacterium | reverse complement strand
GGTGCTTGCGCCGGTGACCAACACGCCGCGCGGTTCGAACAGGGCGCGGAACTGTTCGTCGGTGGGTCTGGGGCGCAAGCACCCACCCCGGCAAGTTCGGCTTCGTGAGCCTTCACAACCTGCTGGCGAGTGGCTATGCGGGCGGCGTGTACGGCACGAACCTGCAGGGCGAGGAGGTGCTCGGCGTGCGCACCACGGCCGACATCGACGCGCTGCCCGCCGGCGCCATTGACCTCGTGTTCGTGTGCACCCCGGCCAGCGCCAACCCGGCGCTGCTGCGAGCGTGTGCCGCCAAGGGGGTGAAGGCGGCGTTCCTCACCAGCGCTGGCTACGGCGAGGCAGGTGACGAGGGGCGCCGAGCCGAGGCGGAACTCGTCGCCCTGGCCGACGAGCTCGGCATCCTGCTGGCGGGGCCGAACGGCCAGGGCGTGGTGAGCACGCCGGCGAACCTGTGTGCCCAGATCGTGGCGCCGTTCCCGCCGGAGGGGCGAATCGCCGTGGCCAGCCAGAGTGGCAACTTCGTCAGCAGCTTCCTGAACTACTCGCGCCAGACCGGCGTCGGCATCAGCCGAGCGGTGTCGGCGGGGAATGCCGCGGCAGTCACGCCGGCCGACTACCTCGACTGGTACGCTGACGATGCGGCCACCGCAGTGTCGCTGGCGTACGTGGAGGGCATCGTCGACGGCCGTGGCCTGCTCGACCGCTTCGCCTCCGTTGCGGCCCGCAAGCCGTTGGTGGTGGTGAAGGGCGGCGCCACGGCGAACGGCGCCCGTGCCGCTGCCAGCCACACCGGTGCGCTCGCCGCCGACGAC
>JBJTXX010000394.1:0-6193 GCA_046082485.1 Actinomycetota bacterium | reverse complement strand
CCGTCGCTGCCATCGCCACGTTCAGGCTCTCGGCTGCGCCGTGATGGGGCACGGTGACCCACCCGTCGACCGGGGCATCGTCGGGCACGCCGTGTGCCTCATTGCCCAGCACCAGGGCGACCGGCACGGTGAGGTCGGTGCGGGTGTGGGCACTTCCCCGGTGGGAGGACGTGGCCAGCAAGGTGAGGCCACGTCCGCGTAGTTCGTGCAGTTCCGCCACGCAGACCGGCACACGGAACAGCGATCCGGCAGTGGAGCGCACCACCTTCGGGTTGTACATGTCGACCGATCCGGGGGTGAAGACGACGGCGTCGGCGCCTGCTGCCTCGGCCGACCGCACGATGGTGCCGGCATTGCCCGGGTCGGCGATGCGGTCCGCCACCATCACGAACGAGGCATCGACCGGCAGTGGCCTGTCGCGCATCAGCACGACGGCCATGACCGGCTGCGGCGACTCGGTACTGGAAACCCGTTCCAGTACGTCGGCGGAAAGTCGGAAGACCGGCGCCGAGCACGGAACGGCCTCGGCGCCAGGGGCGAGGTACTGGCCCTCCACCGTCCAACCGGCCTCGACGGCCTGGCGAACCAGCGTGGCGCCCTCCACCACGAAGGCCATTTCCTCGGAACGCGAACTGCGGCGCCCCAAGAGGCGCCGCAGTCGCTGAACCTTCGGATTCGAGAAGCCGAGGCTCTCGCGATGGGCTGCGCTCAGAGCGCCGCCTTGGCCTGCTCGACCACTGCGCTGAAGGCAGCGGCGTCGGTGATGGCGAGGTCGGCCAGCATCTTGCGGTCGATCTCGATGCCAGCGGCGCTGAGGCCGGCGATGAACTTGCTGTAGCTGATGCCGTTCAGACGGCACGCTGCGTTGATGCGCTGGATCCACAGGCGACGGAACTCGCCCTTCTTGGCGCGGCGGTCACGGAAGGCGTACTGGCCGCTCTTCATCACCTGCTCGTTGGCGGCCCGGACCGAACGGCTCTTGTTGCCGTAGTAGCCCTTGGCGCGCTCGAGCACCTGACGCCGACTCTTCTTCGCATTCACTGCACGCTTGACACGAGCCATGATTCGTCCCCTTTCCTCTCAGCGCTCGCCCAGGAGGCGCTTGATCTTCTTCTCGTCACCGGAGTGCACGTCGACCATGCCGTCGAGACGACGGGTGCGGGTGGACGGCTTCTTCTCGAAAAGGTGCTGGCGGTTCTGCTGCAGACGGCGCAACTTGCCGGTCCCGGTCTTGCGGAACCGCTTCGCGGCGGTCTTGCTGGTCTTCATCTTCGGCATGGTGGTGTTTCCTGTCAGTGATGCTGGTCAGGTGGGGTCGGTGGTCTTCTTGACCGCCGGTTTCTTCTCAGGAGCGATGACCATGGTCATGTTGCGGCCTTCCAGTCGAGCCTGTGTCTCGACCTTCCCTGCTGCACCAACCTGCTCGAGCACTGCATCGAGGATCTTCGAGCCGAGTTCGGGGTGTGCCATCTCGCGGCCCCTGAACTGCAGCGTGACCTTCACCTTGTGGCCCTCTGCAAGGAACTCCTGCATGCGACGCACCTTGGTGTCGAAATCGCCTTTGCCGATCTTCGGACGGAACTTCACTTCCTTGATCGAGACCTGCACGGTCTTCTTGCGCGATTCCTTGGCCTTCTGGCTCTCCTCGTAGCGGAACTTGCCGTAGTCCATGATCCGGCACACGGGCGGGTTGGCCATCGGGGCGACCTCCACGAGGTCGAGATCCAGCTGGCCGGCAAGGCTCAGTGCCTCGGGCAGGGGCTTGATGCCCAACTGATTGCCGTCGGCGCCGATGAGGCGGACCTCACGCGCCCTGATGCGCTCGTTGTACCGGTGTTCCGGTTGCTGCGGCGTTGCTATGGCTGCTCACTCCTGTGCAATGGGTGTGTCCCCTCCTGTGTTGGCGATGCGAAGTCGCCGAACACCACGGAGACACCGCAACAGCGGCAGCCTACGCAATCCTCGATGACCCGGAGCGCACCCTTGGGTGGCCGGGTGGGGGCCTGTCGCACGCGACGCCCCACTTCGCCTCAGTTGTCGGGGCGGTAGGGTACCAGCGATGAGCAGCGACGACACCGCAGACCTCGAACAGACCGCCGAAGAGGTCGAGGCAGCGTTGCGCGAGAGCCGGGCTCACCTCGCCGAAGCACCGGTCGAGGTCGTGATCGCGAACCACGTGCTGGCCTTCTACGAACTCGCAGCGATCCATCTCAGCCAGCAGCCACCGAACCTCGGTGCGGCCGCCGTGGCCATCGATGCCATGTCCGCCGTGGTGCACACGCTCGAGACCCGTCTCGGCGATGACGAGGGCACCATGCGCGATGCGCTGCAGAACATCCAGTTCGCCTTCGTGCAGATCAAGGCCGCCCAAGGCGACTGAAGCGGCCCCATCGGGCAGACCGCACCCGACCGCCCTCGACGCTCACACCCTCGGCGCGCAGCAGTGCCGTCTGTTCGTGCTCGCTGCCCGGCACCAGCCGCCCGGCAGCGTTCACCACCCTCCACCAGGGCAGGTCGTCGACAACCCCGCTCGCGAGCAGATGACCGACCAGACGACTCAGACCCGGATGCCCGGCAGTCTCGGCGATCTCGCCGTAGGTCACCACCTCGCCCTCGCGCAACGCCCGCACGACGTCGATGATGCGACGGTCCCGATCGTTCATCCCGGTTGCAGTTGCGCTGCCTCGTAGACGCCCAGCTTGGCGATCAGTCCGAACGTCACCGCCGCACCCACCGCAACACGGCGCGTGCCGTCGGCGACCTCGATGCAGTGGAACGGGAACCGACGGCCATCGGCCGACTCGACCTCCCCGAGGCCGCTGTCGGCGTCGAACCGCACCACCACGCCGTGCAGGGTGCTCATGGGATGATCTTCGAGATCGGCAACTCGTGAATGCCGGTGGCCCCGGCGTCCTTGAGTTCAGGGATCAGGGTGTTGATCTGGCGCTTCGCCACCACGGTCTCGACGGCGAAGCCGCCCTCCCCCGCCAGTTCGTTCACGGTCGGCGACTTCAGCGCCGGCAGCAGGGCGATAACCGACTGCAGGCTGTCGGCGCCGACGTTCATCTTCACCAGCACCTTGCCGCGGGCCTCGAGCGTGCCGTTGAGCAGCGTCATCAGCTGGCCCATCGCGTGACGCTTCGCCGGGTTGGCGTGTGCGGCGGGATTGGCCACCGCCTCGGTGTAGCTCTGCAGGATCTCTTCGACGATGCGAAGACCGGCCGCGCGCAGCGCCCTACCGGTTTCGGTGATGTCGACGATGCAGTCGGCGATGTCGGGGATCTTCGCCTCGCTCGCGCCGTAGCTCAGGCGGATGTCGGCCTCGATACCGCGTGCCTGGAAGAAGCGCCGGGTCAGTTCCGGGTACTCAGTGCTGACCCGCACGCCCTGCGGCAGGTCGGACACGGACCGGACTGGCGAATCTCCGGCCACGGCCACGATCACGCGGATCGGCAACGAGGTGGCCTTCGAGTACCGCAGTGCGCCGAGACTCACGACGTTGGCGGCGGTTTCCTCGACCCAGTCGCGGCCGGTGATCCCGAGGTCGAACAGGCCCTCCTCCACGTACCGCGGGATCTCCTGAGGCCGCAGGATGCGCACCTCTGCGATGCGCGGGTCATCGATGGAGGCCTTGTAGTCGACCGACGACGACCTCACGACGGAAAGGTCGGCACCCTCGAACAGGTCGAGGGTGGCTTTCTCCAACGAACCCTTGGGCAGCACCAGCTTGAGCACGCCGCAAGGCTATCGGCGGCCCGGCCATCGGTCTCGGTGTCAGTGCTGGGTGGGGGCGTCGGCCAGTAGGCGAAGGGCGTGTGGCAGCACATCGATCACGGCCTCGAGTTGCTCGACGCAACCCTTCGGTGAACCCGGCGTGTTGCAGACGATGGCACCACCCACGACACCGGCGACCCCGCGCGAGAGTCGGCCGAGAGGGCTCACCAACCGCATCGCCTCGGCGAGGCCAGGCGCCTCACGCTCGATCACGGCCCGCGTGCCTTCCGGGGTCTGGTCACGGGGGGCGAAGCCGGTTCCCCCCGTGGTGACCACCAGACCGCTGAAACCCGACGTCATCGCTCGCAGCGCCGCGGCGACGCTGTCGACACCGTCTGCGACGACCTGCCGGTCGACCACCACGAATCCGTGACGCGTGAGCGTTTCCTCCAACGCCTGCCCACTGGTGTCGACCCTCGTCCCGGCGATGACACCGTCGCTCACGGTCAGCACCTTGGCGGGCAGGGCGGCATCGCTGGTCATGCGCGCCTACGGTACCGGAGCATCACCATGCCATCGGTGCCGGCGTCGTGCGGCAGCACCCTCCATCCGTGCCCGAACGGACGCCACTGACCATCGGGGCAGTCGGTGATGACGTCGAAGCCTGCGGGCACCGGGTGGTCGACCGACTCCTCCTCCAGCACGGTGCACACGCTGTAGGTGAGCGTGCCCCCCGGGCTCACGAGCACGGCCGATGCCTCGATGATGCGGCGCTGCAGGTCCGCCAGGTCCGGCACGTCGGCAGCGGTGATCCGCCACCGGGCGTCTGCACGGCGGCGCAGCGTTCCGAGTCCACTGCAGGGAGCATCCACCAGCACATGGTCGAAAGCCTCCGCGCGGAACGGCGGCGACGCGGCGTCGGCCACGGATGTCAGGACATCGGCTGCTCCGAGGCGCGCCGCATTCTCGCTGACGAGGGCAGCCCGGTGAGGTTGCTAGTCGGCGGTCACCACCACGGCACCACGCGCCGCGATCGCGGTGGCCTTGCCGCCGGGCGCCGCACATGCATCGAGGACGAGATCACCGGGGCGACACTGCACCGCGGCGGCCACCCACTGTGAGCCGATGTCCTGCACGTAGCCGTCGGCGCGTTCACTCACCCCGGGCGCCTCGTTCATCTGCTCCATCGTCGCCAGGGCGTCGGCACGGCCGAGTTCACGGATGAGCCGATCGGCGATCCAGTCGGGGTAACTGAGGCGCACGGCATCACTGGGCCAGGTGATGGCGGTCGTCGTCACCCGTCGCATCACGGCGTTCACGAAGCCGCGGGCACGGTGCGGCGCAATCGCCACGGTTCGATCGACCGCTGCGTGCGCCGGCACTCCGCCGAAGGCCGTCTGGTACGCGCCGAGTCGCAGCAGGGTGCGCACGGCCGGTTCCGGTTCGGACCTCAGGAAACGGTCGACGAGTGCATCGCAGGCACGGCGCATCCGGGTCGTGCCGTAGACCAGATCGGTCGCGAAACGTCGCTCGCGGTCGTCGAGCCCACTTCGCTCGAGATGCGGACCGAGCACGAGGTTCGCGTAGGCACCCTCGTGGTCGATGCGCTGCAGCACCTCGTACGCCACCGTCCTGGCGGTGATGGTGCGGGTGGCGCCGCTCATGTCACGGTCTCGCCGGGCTGGGGCCGTGCGCCGCGGGCGAAGTCGTCGAACGACATGGGTGGCTTGCCCTCGGGCTGCACCGTCACCAGGCGAAGGCCGCCGACCGGCACCAGACCGCTTGCATCCGCACCCGGTTCGGCGCGCAGCACCTTCAGGCGTCGGCCACGGAACTCCGCCCACGCCCCGCCCACGCGCACGACTCGGTCGATCCGCTCGGCATCTTCGCCCCAGTCGATCCGCACATCGGCAGGCGTGATCTTCGCGGCGTGCACCGGTTCTCCATGCTGCGATACCGGATCCGGCAGCGGCGCGGCGAGCACCCGCACGATCTGCTCAGTGCCGACACGCACCAGTTCCTGCGACAGTTCCGCAGCGGTCGCCCGCGACGGGATCGGCACCCTCACGGTGTCGTACACATCGCCGGTGTCGAGCCCCTCCGCCACCTGCATCACGCACACGCCCGTCTCCGTGTCGCCGGCAAGGATCGCCCGTTGGACGGGCGCAGCGCCACGCCACCGTGGCAGCAGCGAGAAGTGCAGGTTCACCATCGGCACCGCCGCCAGCACCTCGGGCGGGATGATGCGCCCGTAGGCGACCACCACTCCCAGTTCGGCTCCGCACGACAGCACGTCGTCGAGGGTGTGCGACACCGGCAGGCCGAGTTCGACTGCAGCGGCCTTCACCGGGTTCGGGGTCGGTTCCGCGTTCCGCCCTCGCCGCTTGTCGGGCCTCGTCACCACCAGCACCACCTCGTGGCCGGCAGCCACGAGAGCACGCAGTGGCGGCACCGCCATCTCGGGCGAGCCCAGGTAGAC
>JBJTXX010000393.1:0-12835 GCA_046082485.1 Actinomycetota bacterium | reverse complement strand
GATCGCCGCAGCCATGGCGGGAATGTCGGCCACGAACCCGTCCGTCACGGGCGTGTGCCGCCCCTCGATGCCGAAGTAGTGGGCGCCCCTCAACAGTGCCGGGTGGGCCGTCACTGGCATCACCACGTTCGGGTCGGTGATGCCTCGCTCGCGACCCCATTCGCGGTAGACGAGCAGCGGGTTCATCAGGCTCTCGGTGCCACCGCTGGTGAGCACGCCGCACACCGTGCCGCCCGGCACCGCATCGGCGTGCAGCATGTCGGCCGTCATCGCGATGATCTCGCCCTCGAACCGCGTGGCGCTGGGGTACATGTCGCGCTGCAGCACGTTGGCGTGGCCGTAGTTGCCGAACACCTCGTTCATGAACGCGTAGTGCGCCTCGTCGCCCGAGTACACCGAGCCGCTGATCTTGCCCTCGTGGTACGGCGAGTCCTCGACCTCGGCCATCTCGTCGATCTCGGCGAGGATCTCGGCCCGGGGCCGTCCCTTCGCGGGCATGCCGCGGGTGACGTTGAAGCGGTCGGCGTAGGGGTAGAGGCCCATGGTGTCCTTCAGTCGAGCGAGAGAACGGCGTGCAGTTTCACAAGACGGGCGAGCGCCCTGTCCATCACCTCACGGTTGGCGGCATTCGGTGCGTGCACATCCTGCACCCGCAGCAGCGAGGGAATGGTGTCGAGCGACACCACGCCGAGGTCGGCGAAGGCGAGGAACGCGGCGCCTCGGGCGTTCGTGGCGCGCGGTTCGTGCAGACGGTGCACGGGCCGGTCGGTGGCATCGGCCAGCATCTGGGCCCAGAGCGGGCTGAGGGCACCGCCACCCCCGAACGAGAGGTGGGCGAAGGGCCCGCCGACGAAGCTCTCGACGTGCGGCAGCAGCCACGCCAGGTTCAGCGCCACACCCTCCAGCACCGCCCGCGCCGCGTACGCACGATCGTGTTGCAGGCCAAGGCCCACGAATGCGCCGCGCACGTCGTCGTTCGGGCTGGGCGCGATCGAACCCAGCAGCCACGGCAGGAACTGTGCGCCACCGGCGCCCGGTTGCACGCCGGCTGCGTCGAGCAGCGCCGTGTCGGGGCCGTCGTAGCCGAGGAAACGCTGGGCCCATTCGAACACCCTGCCGCCCAGGCCGTTCTCGGCCATCACGTAGTACATGCCGGGAACCGGGCTCGGCACGGTGAGCACGCCGCTGGTGAGGTCGCCTCCGCGCACCGGCACGTGCGACACCAGCACCGACGTCGTGCCGATGATCACCGACCCGCGATCGGGGCCCAGTGCACCACTGCCGACGGCCGACGTGATCGAGTCGATCGTGCCCGGCACCACCGGCGTGCCTGCGGCGATGCCCAGCTCTCGCGCCGCGCGGGACGATACCTCGCCCATCACGCCGTTCAACGGAACCAGCGGCGCCAGCTTGTCGGGGTCGAGCGCCGTGGCCGCCACCAGTTCGGGGTCGTACTCCACGCTGCCCCACTGGCGGTTGTCGCACACCAACTGGCCGAAGACGGTGCTCTGCGTCGCACACACGCGGCCAGTGATGCGACCGGTGATGTAGTCCATCGGCTCCACCAGTGCCGCCGCCCGTTCGTAGGCGTCGGGGTGGAACGTGCGCAGCACGTGGGCGTGCGCGATGTTGTCGTTGCCGCTCGGCAGCGGGATCAGCCCGTGCCGGTCGAGGAACAGCATGAACGACTCGTCGTTCAACAGCGTCAGGTTGTGCGCGGCGCCTCGTGTGTCCATCCAGAGGATGCACGGCCCCGTCGGCAGGCCGTCGGCCGTGACCGGCACGGTGCTCATGTACTGGCTGGTCACCGCCAGGGCGGCGATGGGCGGAAGTGGCGAGACCGCGGCAAGCGTGTCGCGGCATGCTGCCACCACCGCCGACCACATCTCCTCAGGGTCCTGTTCGGCGCCACCACCCTCGATGGTGGTCGTGTGCACGGGGCGACTGCGCCACGCAAGCGTGTCGCCCGAGGCATCGACCAGGGCCACCTTCGGTCCGCCGGTGCCGAGGTCGATGGCGAGGACGCAATCGGTCATGCACTAGGTGTAGCACCTGCAAATCTGTGCGCATGACGCGGGACGACGTCGCCGAACTGGTTGCGAGAATGCTGGGTGCCGCCGGAACGCCCATCGAGGTGGAACCACTCGGCGGTGGCATCACCAACCGCAACTTCGTGGCGACGGTCGACGGCCGGCGAATGGTGGTGCGGCTGCCCGGCGAGCGCACCGAACTGTTGTGCATCGACCGCAACAACGAGGCAGAGGCAGCGCGAAGGGCCGCCGACCTGGGCATCGGGCCCGGCATCGCCGGAGTGCTGCCGGGTGTCGGCACGTTGGTCAGCGAATTCGTCGCCGGTCGTCACCTCGACCCTGCGCCGTTCAACGAACGCATCTCCGAGGTGGTGCCGTTGCTGCAGTGCTTCCACGGCAGCGGCGCGCTGAGGGGCACCTTCCCCATCCACCGCGTCGTCGAGTGGCATGCACGCGACGCTGCGTCGAACGGGGTGCAGGCCCCACCGGTGTACGGCCGCCTGCACGAGCAGAGCCTGCGCATCGAGGCCGCCTTCGCTGCCGCGCCGACGCCGGCGGTGCCCTGCCACAACGACCTGCTGCCTGGGAACGTGCTGTTCGCCGATGACGGCACGGCGTGGCTGCTCGACTTCGAGTACGCCGGGATGAACGACCGGTTCTTCGACCTCGGCAACCTGTCGGTGAACTGCGGGCTCGACGAGGCCGGCGACGAGCAACTGCTGCGTTGCTACTTCGGCGAGGTCACCGGTTCCCGGTGGGCCCGGCTGCAGTTGATGAAGGTGATGAGCGAGTTCCGGGAAGGCATGTGGGCGGTCGTTCAGCAGGCGATCAGCACGCTCGACACCGACTTCGTGGCGTACGCCGACGAACGGCTCGGCAACTGCGAGCGGCTCACGCACAGCCCCGAGTTCGGCAACTGGCTTCGAGACGCTGCCACCCCCGCCTGACCCGACACCTCATTCCACCCCACCCCACCCCAACCCCGAGGATGTCGCGCCCTTTTCATGGGCTTTCCTCGAAACGTGCGCGACATCCTCCGGAAGTGGGGGGCGCGGGGTGGGGGCGCGGGGGCGCGGAACGGGCCGGCCCGAGGGCCGGCCCGTTCGCCGAATCAACAGTGGATGCTGCTCAGAGTGAGCCGTGCTCGAGCGCATCGAGCTCGCGCTCGATGGCCCGCAACTCCTCCGGCGTGCCCTGCACCTTCGGACCGGTGAACCACTTCTTCGCCGAGGCCACCCACCACAAGCCGACGGCGATGAGGCTGAGGACGATCAGTGGTCCGGTGTAGTTCGCGGTGTTGACATCGTCGCTGTTCCACCAGCGCCACTGCGGGAACAGCGGGGCGAAGAACAGGATCGTGATGAATGCCACCCACACCACCGACAGCCAGCCGACCAGCTTGCTGTATCCCTTCAGGTTCCACGGACCCTGCTGGAAGTCGGGGTTCCGCAGGCGCAGGTAGATCGGGATCACGTAGCTGATGTAGAGGCCCACCACGCAGATGCCGGTGAGAGCGAAGAACGCCACGGAGTAGCCGTCCTTCTGGATCAGCGACAGGGCACCGACGATGGCCGACATGCTGACACCCAGCCACACCGCGTTCGTTGGGGTGCGGGTCTTCGGGTTGATCTTGTGCCAGATGTTCGAGCCGGGAAGGCCGCCGTCACGCGAGAAGGCGTAGATCATGCGGCTGTTGGCCGTGACCGAGGCGAGACCGCAGAAGAACTGGCCGACCATCGAGATGAGCACGAGCAACTTCACCGCGAACCCGCCGAGCACGGCCTGGAAGATGTTCACCGGCCCGAGAATGCTGAAGTTCGTCAGCGCCGCCAACTGGTCCTTGCCATCCACATTCGGCACGGCCAGCAGGAAGCCGACGTTCAGCACGAGTGCAGCGATGGCCGAGATGTAGATGGACCGCACGATGGCCTTCGGTGCACTGGTGCGAGCGCCGACCGTCTCCTCACTCACGTGAGCCGACGCATCGAAGCCGGTGATGGTGTACTGCGCCAGCAGGAAGCCGATGCAGAACACGTACACGGTGCTGATGCCGCCCGACCACGGGCTGTTGTTCTGGAACTGGAACAGGTAGCTGATCGGCTGCTTGGTGTCGGGCCCGACGAACAGCACGCCGAAGATGATCGCCACGCCGATGACGTGCCACCAGACGCTGACGTCGCCCAAGAACCGCACCAACTTCACGCCGAACGTATTCAGCAGACCGTGAGCCACGAGCATGAGGAGGAAGACGATGAAGAAGTTGATCGCCTTCTCCTGGATGATCGGCTCCTCCGCGTTGCTGGAGTACAGGTTGATGAAGCGGACCACGTAGTTCGCGAGCGCGTAGTCGACCGAGGCGATGACGCCGATCTGTCCGATGAAGTTGAACCAACCCGTGAACCAGCTCCAGAGCGGAGCGTTCTTGGTGGCCAACTTCGCCGACCAGAAGTAGAGACCACCGGCGGTTGGATACGCCGAGCAGATCTCGCCCATCGACATGCCCACGAACAGGGCGAACATGCCGACGATGAGCCAGCCGATGGTGGCCACCAGCGGGCCGCCGTAGGCGGCACCGATCCAGAAGCCCGTGAAGCCACCAGCCAGGATCGAGATGATCGAGAAGCTGATGGCGAAGTTGCTGAATGTACTCATGCCGCGATTCAGCTCCTGGGCGTAGCCCAGGCTGTGCAGATGCTCGCGGTCCTCGTCCACGGTGTCAGCCATGGATAACCCCCTCCTTGGTTGTAAGGAACCGATGTGGCCCGAAGCCCTCCAGATTCCCCAAGGAGGACGACGAGTCAGCGCGTGCTTATCACTTCCGAGAGAGGCCTCGGTGCAATGGTCTCGCAGAACCAGTCGACGAGGCGCTCAGCGTTGGGCCGGCTGGATTCGACAGAGGCACGCGTGACCTCGATCAACTCGGCGGGGCTGGAGCCGATGCGCAGCAGTTCCTGCTCGCCGAAGCCTCGCGCCCAGCGGCGGATCATGCCCTCGTGCACCTCGGGGTGGAACTGGGTGCAGAACATGCGCCCGAGGTTCCAGGCCTGCGGGCCCGACTCGGTGCGGGCCATCTCGACGGCGGTCGGCGGCACGCTGACCACGTCGTAGTGCCATTCCATCCACGGGCCCTCGGCGATCACGTCGGGCACATCCGACTGCACCTGCTGCCAACCGATCTCGGCGATCTCCGCCTTGAAGGCCGAACCGCCGAAGGCATGCGCCATCACCTGGCTGCCGAAGCAGATGCCGAACACCGGGATGCCCCGGCTGGCCGCCTGCTGCAGCAACGCGACCTCGGCGCTCACCTTCTCGGCCACCTCGGGCCAGTAGACACTCCACTCGCTGCCGAGCAGCAGCACCAGTTCACGACCGTCGAGTTCGGGCCAGTCGCCCGGATGCTCGCGGTGACACTCGTCGAACGCATAGCCGTGCTCGCGGAATCGCTCGCCCACGAACCCGGGGTCGGCGTCGGCGGCGTTGGCGATGAGGAGGGCGCGCATGACGGAAACGGTACCGGCGATCAGGTGGCGATGAACACGTTCTTCAGCTCGGTGTAGTGGTCGAGCACGTGCATGCTGTGCTCACGGCCGAGGCCGCTCTGCTTGAAGCCACCGAACGGGGTGCTGTAGCGCACCGACGAGTTGCTGTTCACGCTGATGGTGCCGGCCTCCATCGCCCGCACCACGCGGATGGCCTTGGAACCGTCACGGGTCCACACCGAACCCGACAGTCCGTAGTCGCTGTCGTTGCAGATGCGGATCGCGTCGGCCTCGTCGTCGAACGGGATCACCACGGCCACCGGGCCGAACACTTCCTCGTGGCACACCGGATGGTCCGCAGCGGGGGTGGCGATCATCACCGGATGCCAGAAGCCCGGTCCGCTCGGCGCCTCACCGGTGAACACCGTGTCGAGGCCATCGGTGTAGCGCCGCACCCGCTGCAGGTGCTGCGCCGTCACGAGCGGCCCCATTGCGGTGTCGGCTGCCATGGGGTCGCCCACCTTGAAGGCCTTGGCGGACTCGATGAACAGTTCGAGGAAGCGGTCGAACACCGAGCGTTCCACCAGCACGCGGCTGCGGGCGCAGCAGTCCTGACCCGAGTTGTCGAAGACCGCGCCCGGGGCGCTGGCCGCCGCCTTCTCGAGGTCGGCATCGGCGAACACGATGTTGGCGCTCTTGCCGCCGAGTTCCAGCGTCAACCGCTTCACCTGGTCGGCGCAGCCGCGCATCAACTGCTTGCCGACGGCGGTCGAGCCGGTGAAGGCCACCTTGCGCACGTCGGGATGCTCGACGAGTCGCCAACCGGCCTCGGGCCCGGTGCCCACCACGACGTTCAGCACACCCTCGGGCAGACCTGCCTCGAGCGCCAGTTCGGCGAGGCGCATCGTGGTGAGCGGCGTGATCTCGGCCGGCTTCAACACGGCCGTGTTGCCGGCCGCCAGCGCGGGGCCGATCTTCCACGACGCCATCAGCACTGGGAAGTTCCAGGGAGTGATCAGGCCCACCACACCGAGGGGCTCGTGGAACGTGACGTCGATGCCGCCCGCCACGGGGATCGACGAGCCCGTGTGCTTCTCGACTGCGCCGGCGAAGTAGTGCACCACGTCGGCGGCGGCGTTGGCGCACCAGGTGGCGCTGCCGATCGGCATGCCCATGTTGCGGGTCTCCAGCGCGCCGAGTTCGTCGGCGTGCGCAGCGATCGTGTCGGCGAAGCGGCGCAGCAGTCGGGTTCGGTCGGCGGGTGCCATCGCCCGCCATGCGGGCGATGCGGCCTTCGCCCGCGCGACCGCGGCGTCGACATCGGCTGCCGATGCCAGTTCGAGTTCGGCGACGATCGACTCGTCTGCGGGGTTTCGCAGCGTGATGGTTCCGGTCACACCCCGGAGGGTAGTGCCGGCCGACCGATCGGCCAGAATGGGCGCATGGACCGGCCGCCGCCGCTCATCGCACTCTGCGCCCGCACCCTCACGTTCTCCGACGAGGGCAAGCGTGACGCGTTCAGCAGCAGTCAGCCCTACAGCAGGGCGGTCGCCCGTGCCGGTGGTGTGCCCGTGCTGGTGCCACCGATCCGCGAGCTGGCGAACAACGCGCTGACGGTGTTGCAGCACTTCGACGGGGTGCTGCTGCCCGGTGGCGGCGATGTCGACCCGCGCCGCTACGGCGAGGAACCCGACGACGACCTGATCTACGGCGTGGTCGCCGCCCACGATGAGCTCGACATCGCGGTGTGCCTCGCCGCCGTCGAGCTCGACCTGCCGATGCTGGCCCTGTGCCGCGGGATGCAGGTGTTGAACGTCGCCCTCGGTGGCTCGCTGGAACAGGACATCGGCAACAGCGACCACTGGATGCGCGAGCACCCCGTGCGCCTCGCCGAGGGGTCGCTGCTGGCGCAGGCCACCGGCACCATCGAGCTCGAGCACTGTCACTCGGTGCACCATCAGGGCATCAACCGACTCGCCGACCCGCTCGTTGCGTGCGGATGGGCGCCCGACGGCCAACTCGAGGCCGTGGAACTGCCGACGGCGACGTGGGTGGTCGGGGCCCAGTGGCACCCGGAGGACACCGCTCCGCACAAGCCGCAGCAGCAGGCGATCTACGACGAGCTGGTGCGCCGCGCCGCGGCGCGTGCCGCCTCGTAGGCTGCGCACGTGAAGCCTCTCGTGGTCATCGTCGGACGTCTCGTGAAGGAGACCACCGGCGTGCGCGGCAAGCCCTTCGCAGCCGGCCGTCGCTACTTCCACGCGATCGCCGAGGCGGGTGGCACGCCGCTGATGCTGCCACCCATCACGTCACTCGTCGATGACGCGACCGACCTGATGCGGCGCATCGACGGGGTGGTGCTGCACGGCGGTGGCGACATCGACCCGCGTCTCTACGGCCAGGAGGCCACGGCAGAGGAGTTGTACGGCATCGTCCCCGAACACGACGAGGTCGAGCTCGCCGTCGTGCGCGCCGCACTCGAACTCGATCGACCGATGCTGGCGATCTGCCGCGGCATGCAGATGCTGAACGTCGCACTCGGCGGCACCCTCGTGCAGCACATCGGCAGCGACGACCACTGGTTCCGCCACTCACATGTGCAACTCGACACCGGCAGCAAGGTCGCCGAGGCGATGGGCACCACCACCCCCGAAGGCTGCCACTGCGTGCACCATCAGGCGCTCGACGTGCTCGGTGAGGGAATGCGGGTCACCGGACGCACGGCTGACGGCATCGTCCACGCGGCCGAGTTCGACGGTGCGAAGTGGACGGTCGCCACCCAGTGGCACCCCGAGGACGACGCCCACAGCGACCCCGTGCAGCAGTCACTGTTCGGCGCCCTCGTGCGCCACCTCTGACCCAGAGCCTGCTGGGCCGGCGGGTTCGTCAGGGAGCCAGGCTGATGAGCCAGTCGGGGAAGAACCCGACCAACAGGGTGAAGCCCACCGACAGGCTGATCGCCACGCCGAGGAACAGCGGCACCCGCACCGGTTCGCGCGAGTCGTCACCGGCCTCCGGCTCGGAGATCCACATGCTGATTATGATCCGCAGGTAGAGGAATGCGGCGATGACCGCAGCGACCATGGCGATGATCGCCACCGCGTTGCTGTCCTCCTCCACCGCTGCCCGGATCACGCCGAACTTCGCCACGAAGCCACTCGTGAGCGGCACGCCGGCCTGGGCCAGCAACAGCACCGTCATTCCGAGTGCGAGCAGAGGCCGGTTGCGACCCAGCCCACGGAAGGCCCCGAGGTCGGTGGCACCATCGCCAGTGCGGGAGACAGCCGTGACCACGCCGAAGGTGCCCATCACCAGCACCGCGTACACCAACGTGTACAGCAGCACCGACGACTGCCCACTGCCCACGCCCGATTCGCCGGCGTGGTGCACAGCGGCCTCGACACCCACGAGCATGAAGCCCGCATGGCTGATCGACGAGAAGGCCAACATGCGCTTCACGTCGGTCTGCACCACCGCCATCACCGAACCACCGACGACGGTGAGCACGGCGAGCAGCCACACCACGGGTTGGTAGTCGGCACTCCAGTTGGGGAGCGCCTCGAGCAGCACTCGCAACATCGCGGCGAATGCCGCGGCCTTGGCGGCCGACGCCATGAATGCCGTGACCGGGGTGGGGGCACCCTGGTAGACGTCGGGGGTCCAGAAGTGGAACGGCACCGCCGCAACCTTGAACGACAGGCCCACCAGCAGCAGGGCAACGCCCGCCAGCACGAGGGCGTCCTTCCCACGCTCGAGCGGCACGGTGGTGTTGAAGGCACGCACCATGTCGTCGAAGTTCGTGCTGCCGGTGCCGCCATAGAGCAGCGCGATGCCGTACAGGAAGAACGCCGACGAGAAGCCGCCGAGCACGAAGTACTTCAGGCCGCTCTCCTGGCTCTGGATGCGCTTGCGGTGGCTGGCGGCCATGACGTAGAGCGCGATCGAGAGGATCTCGAGACCGAGGAACAGCACGACGAGGTCGTTGGCCGACCCCATCACGATGCCGCCGATGGCGGCCATCATCGCGAGCGCATAGGGCTCGGGACCATCGAGGCCTTCCCGACGCAGGTAGTCGTCGGAGAGCAGTGCCAACAGCAGCACGGCCACGGTGATGGTGATGGTGGCCCACACCCCGACACGGTCGAGGTGCATGGCCTCACCGACCAGCAGCGACGGGCCATCGACGTCGACCCGGTGCCACAGCGCCAGCGATGCGCCGATGGCGCCCAGCGCAACCAGCACGGTCACCGAGGCATAGGCCCGACGCGGCCACGGCGGTGTCAGCGCACCGACCACCAAGAGCACCATCGCGCCGCCCAGCAGGACGAGCAGCGGTGAGAGCGAGGACCAGACGACCTCGGGCCCTTCCAATGCGAGGACCGCATTCATCAGCCCTCACCCCCTTCGGCCTCGACGGCGGGAACCTGCCACGACGAGTGCTGCTGCACGTGCTCGAGCAGTCGGTCGACCGATGGCTCGACCCTGTCGATCATCGGCTTCGGGTACACACCGGTGAACACGATCGCAGCGATGAAGGGCAGCAGCAGCATGCCCTCCTTCCACCGCAACTCGGCGAACGACGCGTTCTCCGAGTCGGGCTCGCCGTGGAACACCCGCTGGTAGGCCCACAGCAGGTAGAGCGCTGCGAGGATCACGCCCGACGCAGCGACGGTGACCCACCACTTCGCCGTGGCGAACGAGCCGATCAGCACCAGGAACTCACCCACGAAACCGTTCAGCCCGGGCACACCGATGCTCGAGAGCATCACGATCGTGAACGCAGCAGCGAACACCGGCGCGACCTTCTGCAGGCCCTTCAGCGCGGAGATCTCGCGGGTGTGGCGACGCTCGTAGATCATGCCGACCAGCAGGAACAGTGCGCCCGTGCTGATGCCGTGGTTGATGTTCTGCAGCACCCCACCGGTGATGGCCTGCGACGTGAGGGCGAAGGTGCCCAGCACGATGAAGCCGAGGTGGGCGACCGACGAATAGGCCACCAGACGCTTGAGATCCTTCTGCATCGTCGCAGCGATGGCGCCCCAGATGATGCCGATGGTCGCAAGCGTGAGGAACAACGGACGCGCCCAGACCGCTGCCTCGGGGAACAGGTACACACCGAAGCGCAACAGGCCGTAGGTGCCCAGCTTCAGCAACACACCGGCCAGGATGACCGAGCCCCCGGTGGGCGCCTGCGTGTGGGCATCGGGCAGCCACGTGTGCAGAGGGAACAACGGCACCTTCACCGCGAACGCGATCGCGAAGGCGAAGAACAGCCAGCGTCCGGTGGACGCAGCGAACGATGCGTTCTCGGCGATCTTCACGAGGTCGAAGGTGATCTGGCCGTTGTCGGCCTTCGCCAGCACCGCGGTGGCGATGATGCCCACGAGCATGAACGCCGAACCCACCATCGTGAACAGGAAGAACTTCGTGGCGGCGTAGACGCGGTCGTCGTATCCCCAGCCACCGATGAGGAAGTACATCGGCACGAGAACGATCTCGAAGGACACGAAGAACAGGAACAGGTCGAGGCTGACGAAGCTGCCCATCACGCCGGCCTCGAGCAGCAGCAGCCATGCGAGATAGCGCTTGTGGTCGTGGTGCGGGTCGACGCCCACGATCACCAACGGGAACAGCACACCGGTCAGCACCACGAGGAACAACGAGATGCCGTCGATGCCGAGGTGCCACGAGATGCCCCACGACGGGATCCACTCGTGCACGCTCTGGAACTGGAAGCCGGCCTCGGCCTTGTCGAAGGCGAACAGCGTCCACAACGCCATGCCGCCGGTGGCGACGCTGGTGAGCAGCGCGGTCACCTTGACGAGATCGGGCTGCCGGCTCGACAGCAGCGCCACGGCTGCGCTGCCCACCACGGGCAGCAGCACCAGCAGGGTGAGGATCGGGAACTGCATCAGAGGATCCCCCGTCCGACGACGAACCATGCCAAGAGCAGGACGACCCCGACCGCGACCGCTGCCGCGTAGTTGCGCACGTTGCCGCTCTGCGCCTTGCGCACCTGACCGGCTGTGCCCTTCACCACCGCTGCGGTGCCGTTCACGGCACCATCGACGATGCGGCTGTCGGCCCACGCAACACCCTCGAACGCCTTGCGCCCGGGGCCGCCCATGAAGGCGCTGACACCGCTGTCGTATCGCCAAGCGTCGGCGAGGATCTTCGGCTCGACGGGCTTCACCCGCTTGAAGTGGTAGACCGCGAACCCGGCGCCGATGCCCAGCAGACCCACCACGATCGCGATGATCGCCATCGGCAACTTCGCGGTGTGGAAGTGATGCAGACCGACCACGGGCTCGAGCCACACGGCAAGGCGCTCGGTGCTCTCGGAGAACGGCAGGTTCAGGCCGCCGCCCACCAGCGAGAGGCCGGCCAGCGCCACCAGGGGCGTCACCATCATCCACGGGCTCTCGTGCGGCTTCAGGTCGCCGTGGGCGCCGTGCTCCTCGTGGGCGTCGTGCCACCGGCCCTCACCGAAGAACACCATGATCACCTGACGGGTCATGTAGAACGCCGTCAGCAGCGCGGTCACCAGACCGACCACCCACAGCACGGGGCTCTTCTCCCAGGCTGCGAGCAGGATTTCGTCCTTGCTCCAGAACCCGGCGAACGGCGGCACGCCGGCGATGGCCAACCAGCCGATGATGAAGGTGCCGGCCGTGATCGGCATCAGCAAGCGCAGGCCGCCCATGCGGCGCATGTCCTGTTCGTGGTGCATGCCGTGGATGACGGAGCCACTGCCGAGGAACAGCAGCGCCTTGAAGAACGCGTGCGTGACCATGTGGAAGATGGCCGCCGCATACGCTCCCGAACCGACCGCGAGGAACATGTAACCGAGCTGGCTGACCGTCGAGTACGCCAAGACCTTCTTGATGTCGTTCTGCGACACGGCGACCGTGGCCGCGAACAGCGCAGTGGCGGCTCCGACGATGGCGATCACCGTGGCCGCGTAGCCCGACGACACCTCCAAGACCGGGCTGATGCGGCACATCAGGTACACGCCCGCGGTCACCATCGTCGCGGCGTGGATGAGGGCGGACACCGGGGTGGGACCCTCCATCGCGTCGGGCAGCCACAGGTAGAGCGGCAGCTGCGCGCTCTTGCCGCAGGCATCGACGAATGCGAACAGGGCGATCGCCGTGGCCGTGCTGGCCGACAGCGACGAGGCGGACTCGTTGATGTGCAGGTAGTCGAGCGACCCGACGGCCCAGAAAGCGAAGAACATCGCCATCATGAAGCCCCAGTCGCCGACCCGGTTGGTGACGAAGGCCTTCTTGCCGGCGGTCGCTGCGCTCTCCTTCTCGTGCCAGAAGC
>JBJTXX010000392.1:0-1144 GCA_046082485.1 Actinomycetota bacterium | reverse complement strand
GGTGGATGGGCAGCACCCTGCCGTACAGCTGCCGGGCACGCTCGGGCTGGGCCACCATGCCCGGTTCCTCCACATAGCTGAAGATCGCCACGTAGCGCAGGCGCGCCCCGCGCAGCGGTGTCACCCGGTGCAGCGAGTAGCGCCCCTTGAAGATCTGCAGGTCGCCCGGCTCGAGGCGCAGCGTGTGGATCAGCGACTGGTCGCCGTCGAGCACGCGCTCGACCCCCTCGTAGTTCTCGTCGGTGGGGGTGCGAAGGTAGGGGCTGTACTCGAAGTCGCCACCCTCCTCGGCGTTCTGGATGGCGAGCGTCACGGTGTAGTTGTTGGTGTCGAAGTGCCACGGGAACCCGTTGCCCTCCTCCGCCAGGTTGACGATCACGTCGGCCAGCGGATCGGCGTAGGGGAAGAAGCGCTCCTCGCCGAGTGCCTGCTGCACGAACGGGCCGAACGCCGGCCACTCGTAGATGGCCCGCAGGATGCTGTCGGCGCCGAAGTGGTCGGCCGGCACGAAGGCGTTCGACCGGTCGTAGAAACGGCGCAGCGGGTGCGAGGGTGGAAGGTCGTCGCGGTCGACCGTGAAATACGGGTTGGTGCGGTTGAAGTTGCGATGCCCGTACTCCGCGGTGCGGTCGCATTCGGCGACGATCGACGGCAGGTGCTCGGCCCGCACGAAACCCTTCAGGACCGCACAGCCCACGCGATCGATCGCCTCCCGCGTGCTGGCGATCAGTGCATCGCGCCGCGACCCCGGTTCGTGGATCGGGTACCGGTCGAGATCGATGCAGTCGGGTTGCATGCACCGAATGCTAGGCACGTGTCGGGTCAACCGAGACCTTCCGCATCGGGGTTCGCTGCCAGCGCCGTGAAGGCGCCGGGCATCGCGTCGACCGCCGCTCGTTCGAGCATGCGCCGCAGTCCCACGATGATCGGCAGCATGTCGGCCCGGGCGATCGGCTCGAGCAGGTCGAAGGCCGACCGCAGTCGACGGATGATCTGCGGCGAGTCGGCGCCGTAGCGGATGACCTCGCTGTAGGCCAGCACCAGCAGACGTTCCAGTTCGGCGTGCCCGCAGTGCAGGCGGGCCACGCCACGCTGGTCGGCGTACCAGGCCAGTGGGTCGGGCAGGTGCACCACGGTGGCGACC
>JBJTXX010000391.1:0-2962 GCA_046082485.1 Actinomycetota bacterium | reverse complement strand
ACCATGTACTTGCCGAGGCCGTCCCACTTAGCGATGACCTTGACCGTCTCGTTCTCTCCCATGTACACGACGTCCTTCGGGCCCTTTTCGTGGGGCAGGCAGCCGGGCTTGCCATTGCGCTCGATGACCTTGAAGTCTATGAGGTGGATGTGCAGCGGGTGGTACCAGCCGCCCGACTTGTTCTGGATCTCCCAGATCTGGGTGGCGCCGCGGGGCACCGCAGCCTCCACGAACTGGAAGTTGCTGTCCTCGATCTTCTGCCAGGTGGTGCCGTTCACGGTCCACTCCCCACCGGTGCGCTCGAGCCGCAATGTCACGTCGGGCTTCAGCGTCTGGCCGGCGGCCACCGTCGGCACCGGCAGGTCCATGACCTCGGTGTCCGTGGCCAGCTTGGCCGGCACCGAGTTGTTGACGGTGCTGAACGCGTCGTCGACCACCTCGAACGCCATCACCTTGCCGGTGTTGGTGTAGTTCAGGTTGTTCGGGTTGCTGAGGTTGTTCAGCGAGATACGGCTACCGGCCGTGGCGCCCTTGAAGATCTTGGCGAAGTCGATCACGATCTCGTAGCGCTCTCCGCTGAGCTGGCGGTGGCTCGACACGGTGATCGGTGCCGGGCAGAGGCCACCGTCGGTGCCGATCACCTGGTAGCTGGCGCCGTTGCTGAGGGCGAACTTGAACGAACGGCTGATCGCCGCGGTGAGGATGCGGAAGCGGTACTTGCGGCGCTTGACCTTCATCACCGGCCAGGGGCGACCGTTGACCATGATCACGTCACCCCAGTGACCGTGGTGATTCGCCAGCGACCACAGCAGGTTGCCGTCGCTCTGGAACATCATGTCGCCGATCACCAGCGGCACGTCGTACTCGCCGTGCGGGATGGGCAGCGCCTGCTCGTTGGCGTCGAACATGCGGTACATGGCGACGAGGCCGTGGTAGGCGTTCTCCGCCGTGTGGTGCACGCCATGGTCGTGGTACCACAGGGTGCGGGCCTGCTGGAAGTTCGGGTAGTGGTAGTCCTTGTACTCACCCGGGCGGGTGATGTCGCTGGCGTACCCGTCGAACTGCGGCAGCGAACCCGAACCGTGCAGGTGCACCGACGTCCAGGGCTCGTAGCCGAGGATCGGGTGGACGGCCGGCAGGGTGTTGAGGTGGCGGACCACGGCCTGCTTGCCCTGGTTGACGTTGATCGTCGGGCCGGGCACCACACCGTCGTAGCCGAACAGCAGGGTCTGGTAGCCGGGCACGATCTCGGCCTGCACCGCACGCATCTCCAAGCGGTAGTAGTCGCAGGTGGCGCTGCTGCGCACCGGCACCGCGTCGGGGGGACGCACGAAGGGGGTGGTGAAGGGCTTGGGCAGCTTGGACTCTGCCATGCGGCTCGGGGTGGCAGCACCCACGAAGCGGGCGGTGGGCAGGGCCACCGCAGCGCCGGCGAACACGCCGGTCTTGATCACGTCACGGCGGTTCAGGTTCACTTCGCCACCTCGACCATCGACTCGCCGCCGAACTTGCCAGCGACCTTCGGGGCCACCGTCCCGCTGTCCATCTTGTTTGTCCTCTCCCAAGGCGATTCCCCCTGAGGAATCTGAGTACCCATTCAAACCTCGGGCACCCAGAGTCGCAATAGGTCGCTGTACCTATTCAGACCAACGTCGTACGACGACTGCACGTCGGGCCACCGGTCGAACGCCCTCCGCCCGACGAACCGAACACGCAGCAGAAATGGCCTTTGACAAGGGCGTCTGATAGTGCGACCGCAAGGCCTTGGCTTCCCCTTGGTACCACGACCAAGGGCGCCACGATCGACGTGCGGATGGGGTTGAACCTCGCACAAACACGACCACCCACCGAAGTTGTCTGACCGATTCCTCGGTTCGATCGCACGCTCTCCGCTGTTTCTCAACGCTCCTCGTGTGTGCAAACGACTGGGCCACGGGCGCGGAGTGACGCTGCGGGAGCGGCTAGGTTGTCGGCGGGGCGGAGGTACGGGTCATGGCAGACGTGGTGACGGCGGCATTGACGGTGGTCGCAGGGGCGTTGCTGTGCACGCGCGGCTGCGCCGCCACGCGACTCGCCATCCCTTCGGCGACGGCAGTCGGCACGTTCCTGCTGGCCGCTGGCATCGTGCATGCAGCGACCGGGGATTCCATGCTGGGTTCCGCCGCCGCCTGGTTGATCGGACTCGCCGCTGCGGTTCTTGCTGGATTGGCGGCCTGGCTGTGGTTCGAGGTGGCCGTCGCGCTCGCCCTCACGGTCGTCGGTTTCTGCGCAACGGTCGCCGTCCTGGCTGCAATCGGCGCCGAGTGGTCGGTGTGGACCGTTTCTGTCGGCGCCGCCCTCGGCCTGCTGTTGGGGTTGTTGTGTGTGATCGCCGACCTGCCCACGGTGCTGCTCACCGTGCTGACCGCCGTGGCCGGGGCAGCGCTCGCCATCACCGGTGCCCTGCTGCTCGGTCGATCGCTCGGTGTCGCCGATCTCACTCTCGCCGACACCATGCAGCGCATACCCGACCGGGTCGTCTGGGTGACGCTCTGGGCCGTGCTCGCCATCGTCGGCATCGCTGCCCAGTCCCGCACCACACCCGGGGTCACGCTGCGCGACCGGTTCGTCGACGCAGGCGGGCGTCAGCTGCGCGAGACCTGAATCACCGCTGGGAGGCGCCGGGGAACGGCACCTCCACCACCGCAGCGACACGATCGCCATCGGGGGCATGCACCGTGGCGACGGTTCCGAGCGCATCGTGCGGGCGCTGCACCATGCCCAGCGAGACGTTCGTCTGCAGCCGCGGTGACCACACCGCCGACGTCACCTCTCCCACACGGGTGCCACCCACGGAGACGTCCCACCCGTTCCGGTTCGGCGGCACTCGTTCACCCTCGATCATGAACCCGACCACACGTCTGGTCACTCCCGCGGCGCGCTGACGTCGGATGGCGTCAAGCCCGATCGCCTCGATGTCCGC
>JBJTXX010000390.1:0-1780 GCA_046082485.1 Actinomycetota bacterium | reverse complement strand
GTGCCGCCCTCGCCGACGCGCATCCACACCAGACCCTTGGCGCCCCAGCGCTTGGCCCGATCGGTGAGGTCGTCGAGTCGCGAGCGAGTCGTGTCCCCTCCACCCTCGACGCGCAGACCCTTGATGCACGGCGCCTTGAAGGCGTTGAACTCGGTGGCGGCGAACACGTCGGTCAGTTCCTGCAACTCCATGCCGAAGCGCAGGTCGGGCTTGTCGATGCCGAACCGGTTCATCGCCTCGTGCCACGTGATCTTCACGATCTCGCCGCCTGTGTCCTTGCCGGCGGCCTCGGCGGCGGCCAGCACGGCGGCGCCGATGGCCGTGTGCACGTCGTCCTGTTCCACGAAGCTCATCTCGGCGTCGAGCTGCATGAACTCGTACTGCCGGTCGGCGCGCAGGTCCTCGTCGCGCAGGCAGCGGGCGAGCTGGTAGTAGCGGTCGATGCCGGCCACCATCAGCAACTGCTTGAACAGCTGCGGGCTCTGCGGCAATGCGTAGAACGAGCCGGGCTGCTGACGGCTGGGCACGATGAATTCTCGGGCGCCCTCGGGGGTGCTGGGCACCAGCATCGGGGTCTCGACCTCGACGAAACCCTGTGCCTCCATCGCTCCGCGGATGGCCGAGTTGACGGCGGCCCGCAGGCGCAGGTTGCGCTGCATGCGCTCGCGGCGGATGTCGAGGTAGCGGTACTGCAGACGGGTGTTCTCGGCCACCTGGTCGGCGCGTTCGCTGACCGGAAACGGCGGCGGCTCGGCGGCGTTCAGCACCTCGACGCTGCAGTCCTGCAGTTCGATGCCGCCGGTGGCGATGCGGGCGTTCACGTTCTCGGCCGGCCGGGCCGCCACGGTGCCGGTGACGCGCAGCACGTACTCGGGTCGCACGTCGACGGTGTTGTCGACCACGCAATGGGTGACGCCGCTGTGGTCGCGCAGGTCGATGAAGGCCAGCTTCTCGCCGTGTTCGCGGCGGGTGGCCACCCAGCCGGCGAGGGTGACGGTGGCGCCGATGTGCTCGGGGCGCAGTTCGCCGCACTGGTGGGTGCGCATGGAGGTGGAGCTCATGGGAGTGCTTTCCTGAGGTGTGGGACGACGTCGCCCCGGGGGATGATGACCTGGCCGGCCGCGGTGTCGTCGGCGGCCGAGTGCTGTGCCCGCAGCGCCCGCACCACCACGGTGCCGGCTTCCAGTTCGTTGGTGCCGATGATGACGGCGTAGGCCGCGCCGCTGCGGTCGGCGCCCTTCATCTGGCTCTTCATGCTGCGGTTCTCGTAGGCGCGGTCGGCTCGGATGCCGGCGGCACGCAACGCCGCGGTGATCTGCAACGCCTCCAGCCCGCCCGTGGTGTCGACCACGTACACGTCGACCGAGGCGGGCGGCGCTGCGAACACACCCTCGTCGTCGCAGGCCAGCAGCGTGCGGTCGAGGCCCATGGCGAACCCCACGCCCGGCGAGGCGGGCCCGCCGAGCGATTCCACGAGGCCGTCGTAGCGGCCTCCGCCGCCGAGGGCGTTCTGTGCCGAATCGAGCGTGCCACCCTGGTATTCGAACGTGGTGTGCCGGTAGTAGTCGAGGCCGCGCACCAGCTTGGCCTCCACCGTGAACGGGATGCCGAGCGCCGTCAGCCCCGCCTGCACCCCGGCGAAGTGCGATGCGGCCTTGTCACTGTAGAAGTCGGCGATGCGGGGCGCCGCCGCCACCAGTGCCGCATCGGATTCACGCTTGGAATCCAGCACGCGCAATGGGTTCTTCTGCAGGGTCACCCTGCTCTCGGGGCTGAGCGC
>JBJTXX010000389.1:0-1138 GCA_046082485.1 Actinomycetota bacterium | reverse complement strand
GCTTCGGCATCGACGGCACGTTCGTCGACGGCACCCAGCCCGGCGCGTTCGCCGCTGCAGTGCAGCCCAGTCGCACCATGCTGGTGCTGGCGGAGACGCCGTCGAACCCGTGCCTGCAGCTCACCGACCTCGACGAGATCGGTGCCCTGCGCGGGCCCATCACCGTGGTCGACTCCACGTTCGCCACACCGCTCGGCCAGCAGCCGCTGGCCCACGGCGTGCACCTCTCGCTGCACTCGGCCACCAAGGGCATCGCCGGCCACAACGACGCCACACTCGGCGTCATCAGCGGCGAGCGCGACCTCATCGACGCGGTGTGGGCCTACAGCGTGCTGCACGGCGCCACGCCATCGCCGTTCGACGCGCTGAACGCGCTCCGCGGCATCCGCACCCTCGGCGTGCGCACCAGCCACCAGTGCCGCAGCGCCCAGTTCCTCGCCGAGTCGCTCGAACGCAACCCCGCCGTGCGCGCCGTGCACTACCCCGGCCTCGCCTCGCACCCGCAGCACGAGCTGGCCAAGCGGCAGATGCGCCAGTTCGGCACCGTGCTGGCCTTCGAACTCGCGGGCGGCCAGGCGGCCGTCGAGCGGTTCCTCGCCCACGTGAAGCTGCTGCGCGTGGCCACATCGCTGGGCGGCCCCGAGACGCTGGTGTGCCACCCGGCCACCACGACCCACGCCAGCCTCACCCCTGAAGAGGCCGCCGCGCAGGGTGTCGCCCCCGGCCTCATCCGCATGTCGGTCGGCCTCGAAGACCCCACCGATCTGGTGGCCGACATCGAGCGCGCCCTCGCGCAGTGACCACCGCCGGCCTGCTGCACGGCCTCGGCGGCACGGCGGCCACCATGGGCCCACTGGCCGAACTGCTGCGGCGGCGCCACATCGAGGTGAAGTGCCCCACACTGCCCGGGCACGGCGGCAGCGACGACGCACTCGGAGCTGCCACCTGGGCCGACTGGCTGGCCGCGGTGCCGCACACGCCGGTGCTCGTGGGCCAGTCGATGGGCGCCACCCTCGCGCTCGCCGCGGCGGCCACCCGCGACGACGTGCTGGCCGTGATCGCCATCAACCCGGTGCTCGCCGACCCCGACGCCGCCGAGGGACTCGAATGGCAGGCGTCACGTGGCCTCGAGTGGATC
>JBJTXX010000388.1:0-505 GCA_046082485.1 Actinomycetota bacterium | reverse complement strand
GTCGATCTCGCCCGCAACGACGTCGGTCGTGTGGCTCGCTTCGGCTCGGTGCACGTCGACGAGTTGATGTCACTCGAGAAGTACAGCCACGTGATGCACCTGACCTCTCAGGTCAGCGGCGAACTGGTCGACGGGTGCACGCCCATCGACGTGCTGCGGGCGACGCTGCCGGCTGGCACGGTGAGCGGGGCGCCGAAGGTTCGGGCGATGGAGATCATCGACGAACTCGAGCCGGTGAAGCGCGGCCCGTATGCCGGCGTGGTGGGCTATGTCGACTTCAGCGGGAACCTCGACACGGCCATCGCCATCCGCACGATGTTCGTCGGTGCGCACGGTGCCAGCTTCCAGGCAGGTGCCGGCATCGTGGCCGACAGCGTGCCCGACGAGGAAGACCTCGAGTGCCGCAACAAGGCGGCGGCGCTGATGGCTGCCGTTCCTGCCGCCCGGAGGATGTCGGCCGTCAGCGAATGAGGCCGGCCAGCAGCAGCACTGCGCCGAAACCGCC
>JBJTXX010000387.1:0-8007 GCA_046082485.1 Actinomycetota bacterium | reverse complement strand
GTTGGCGGGTGGGTTGTGCATCGTCGTGCCGGTGGTTGCCGCCGTCCTGCCCACCAAGTGGATGGTGGAGAAGGACCGCTGCGTCGAACGCGCCCCCGACAACACCTGTGTGCGCACGGAACCGCAACCGGTGGAGTTCGCGCTCGTGCCGGCCGATGCCGAACGGGTCGAACCCCGCCTCGACATCACGGGCACCGAGGTGTTCCGCAGTGACGGTTCGATCTATTTCGTGACCATCCGCCAGCCGCGGATCACGCTGCTCGACTGGTTCGTCATGCGCGATTCACCGGCGGCGCGCTTCCAGAGCTATAGCGACAAGTACGGCGACCGCACCGAGGAGGAGTTGCTGCAGTCGGGCCAGCGCCAGATGACGGGTGCGAAGGACAGGGCCACCTACGTGGCGCTGAAGGCGGCGGGGTTCGACGTGACACGCAAGAGCGGTGCGGCCGTCGTGGACTACGTGATCTGCCTGAAGGCGAACGACAAGGGGACGCAGTGCCTCGAGGAACCGCCGGCGGCAAAGGTGCTGCAGCCCGATGACGTGATCGTGGAACTCGACGGTCAGAAGGTGGAGACCCTCGACGACCTCGCCCCCATCCTCGCCGCCGCGAAGCCTGGCGACGTGCTGTCGATCGTGATCGAGCGTGAGGGCAAGAAGGTCGAGACCGAGGTCGAGACCATCCTCGCCCCCGACGAGGCCGAGGCCCGCACGATCATCGGCTTCAGCCCCGTCGACACCACGACGGTCGAACTGCCCAAGGGCTTGTCGGTGGAGTTCTCGACCGGCGGCATCGGCGGGCCGTCGGCCGGACTGGCCTTCACCCTCACCCTCATCGACGAGGTGACCGAGGGTGACCTGATGGGTGGCAGGCGCATCGCGGTGACCGGCGAGATCGACATCGACGGCAATGTCGGGGCGATCGGCGGGCTGAACTCGAAGGCCGAGGCCGTGCGACAGGTCGGTGTGAAGTACTTCCTGGTGCCGGCGAGCCAGCCGGAGACCGGCCCGGACAGCATCGAGGCCGCCCGACGGGTGGTGGGGGATTCGATGGAGATCATCCCCGTGGCCACGCTCGACGAGGCACTCGCCGTGTTGCGGCGACTCGGTGGCGACCCGTTGCCGGGTTGATGCCGGGGAACCTCGTCGCCGTCACCACTCGCCGTCGGTGTGTGCCCACCGATTGCCACCTTTTGTGAGCGTGTGAAGCCTACGATTTCGCCCGATGGCCATGTCGTTCTCACGCCCCGACCCTTCATCGCCGAACGCGGTGTCGAGCGCGACGTTCCCCGCGTCGCGCAAGGGTTTCGACCAAGGCGAGGTCCGCGACTTCCTGCGGATGGTCGCCGCCGAGTTGGCCCGCCTGCAGGAGCGCGAGAAGTTCCTGGAACGCGAGTTGCGCGTCGCACAGCGCAGTGGTGCGAACCCGGCCGTGGCGCTCGACGAGGAAGTGGTGACCCGCCTGCTCGGCGAGGAAGCCGCACGCATCCTGCAGACCGCCCGCGAGGCGGCATCGCAGATCAAGGTGAGGGCCGAGGAGAGCGCAGCGCGCGTGTTGCGCGAAGCGACCGATGAGGCGCAGCGTCTGCGCGAGGAGGCCGAGGTCGAGGCCGCTCGCCGTCGACAGGACGCCGCTGCCGATGCCGAGGCCGAGCTGCAGATGGCGAAGCAGCAGGGCCGCGACATGGTGAACGAGGCCCGCGCCTACCGCGAGCGCGTGTTGGGCGAACTCGCCCGCCGTCGCGAACTGGCGCGCCAGCAGATCGAGCAGTTGGTGCACGGCCGTGACCGCATGCTGCAGGCGTTCGAACGTGCCCGGTTGTCGGCCGTCGACGTGATGGCCGAGCTGACCCCGCTTGCCGAGCCGAGCGAGTACGTGAACCTGTCGCCGACGACCGGTCCGGTGCCGATCATGGTGCCCGCCTCCGAGCTGCCCCCCGGCTCGGCGGCGACACCGTCGACGATCCCCCCATCACCGGTGCCGGGCCCTGTCGTGAACCTCGACGTGTCGATCGACGACGACCCTGTCGACGAGGTGCCGGTCGACGAGGTGCCCGTTGCGGAGGTGATCGACGAGGCCGAGGCCGAGGCCGTCGACGTGACCGAGACCGAACACCTGGCGCCGGTGGTGTCACTGTTCGGAGAGGCTGCTCCGGCCGCCACGACACCGGCGATGCCTGCGGACGACGAGGCTGTGGAGGCCCCCGAACCCGCGGAACAACCCGCGAGCCAGGTCGACGACGTGTTCGCGCGGCTGCGCGCTTCGCGCACTGATGCGGTCGCCGAGCGGGCATCCCGCGAACCCGAGGCCACGCCTGCGCCCGTCGACCCCACACAGGAACTCTCGGTCTTCGAGCCGTCGCCCGAGGCCCCGGCTGCCGAGGTCGCCTATGACGAGACGCCGTTCGGGCGCCGTGACGCCGAGTTGACGCCGCTGATCGTGTCGGCAGCCCGGAAGATGAAGCGAGTGCTGGCCGACGAGCAGAACGACGTGCTGCAGTTGCTGCGCAGCGCGAAGAGCGCAGTGGTGCTCGACGACCTGCTGCCGGCCGAGGCCGAACAGGTGCAGCGCTACGCGGAGGCGATCTCGGAGGAACTGCGGGCGGCGGCCATCGCCGGTGCCGCCAGCATGGGTGAGGGTGATCGCAAGCAGCACGCCCGTGCCGTGGCGAAGGGCAGCACGTTGGCGCCGGCGGTCGAGGCACTCGGTTCCGCACTGATCCGACCGCTGCGCGACCGTCTCGAGCGCGTGGTCACCGCCGCCGAGGGGGACCCCGACGAACTCACCATGACCGTGCGTGCGGTCTACCGCGAGTGGAAGACGCAGCGCATCGACGAGCACCTCGACGACGTCGCCCGGATGGCGTTCGGCCGCGGAGCCCTGTCGGCGGTGTCGCCGGGAACGCCCGTGTGCTGGGCTGTCGACCCCAACGGCCCGGCGTGCCCGGACGCCGAGGACAACGCGCTCGCCGGCGCGGTGCCCGCCGGGGAGGCCTTCCCCACCGACCACACCTGCGCGCCGGCCCACGAGGGCTGCCGCTGCATGCTGCAGCCCACCCAGGGGTAGCCTTCGCCGCGTGGCGAACCCGTCCCCCAACCCCTCCGCAGGTGGCCCCGCGTCCGGTGGACGCCGAGTCGGCGACCGTGGCCGCAAGATCATCATCACCCTCGCCGCGGCGGTGGTGGCACTGGTGCTCTCGGGCCGGTTCATCGCGTCGTTCTTCGTCGACTACCTCTGGCACCAGTCGGTCGAGCGCACCGACATCTTCTGGGGCGTGGTGCGCGCCAAGGTGGTGCTGTTCCTGCTGTTCTTCGTGGCGTTCGCCGCGATCGCAGTGCTGAACCTGCTCATCGCCGACCGTCTGGCCCCCACCGCCTTCTCGGCCAACACCCATCCGGTCGTCGAACGGTTCCATAAGTTCTTCGGTCGTCGCCTGCGTATGGTGCGGTTCCTGTTGGCCATCGGCTTCGCCCTGCTGTTCGCACTGCCCACGACCGCCCGGTGGCAGGACTGGCTGATGTTCCGCAACAGCGCGGCGTTCGGCGTGAAGGATGCGCAGTTCGGCATCGACGTCGGGTTCTACGTCTTCAAGCTGCCGTTCGTGACGTTCGTGCTCGACTGGTTGTTCGTCGCCGTCGCGTTCGTGACGATTCTCGTGATCGCCACCCATGTCCTGTCGGGTGGCATCGTGCTGCAGCCGCCGCGCCCGAAGGTGCGCCGGGCGACGAAGGCGCACGTGGCGGTGCTGCTGGCGGTGATGGCGGTGCTGAAGGCCGGTGACTACTGGGTCACCCGTTACGAACTCACGAACGCCAACCGCGGCTCGTTCACCGGGCCGAACTACACCGTGGTGAACGCGCAACTGCCCGCCGTGCTGTTGCTGGCGCTGATCGCACTGCTGACCGCCGTGCTGTTCCTCAGCACCCTCAAGACCGACCGCTGGCGGCCTGCCGTGGTGGCATCTGCGCTGTGGGCCGTTGTGGCGCTGGTCGGCGGCGTGATCTATCCGGCCGTGGTGCAGGCCCTGGTGGTGAACCCGAACAAGAAGGACAAGGAAGCCACCTACATCGCCCACAACATCGAGGCCACCCGAGCGGCGCTCGGCATCAGCGACGTCGAGGTGCGTCAGGTGACTGTCGGCGAGATCACCGCCCGCTCGGCCTCCGAATCGGTCGCGGCGCTGCGCGACGTGCGTCTGCTGAAGCCCGACGACAAGATGGAGACCCGGTTCCGCACCGACGAGGGTCGGCAGAACATGACGATCGCCGACCTCGACCCCGATCGCTACGAGGTGGACGGCCGTCCGCAGCAGGTGATCATCGGCGCGCGCGAACTCGACCTCTCGCAGGTCGGTAACAAGTCGTGGCAGGGCACGCATCTCATCAACACCCATGGGTGCGGTCTGGCGGTGGCACCGGCGGCCCGCATCCAGCCCGACGGCAAGCCGGTCTACGACGATTCGATCGTGGGCGTGGAGCGGCCGGAGTTGTACTTCAGCCCCACCCTGCAGGGTTACGCCGTGCTGCGCACGACCGTGGCGGAACAGGCGTGCGACGAGGCCGAAGCGGGGCCGTACGACGGCTCGGCCGGTGTGCAACTGAACTCGGGCCTGCGCCGCTTGGCGTTCGCGCTCAGCGAGCTCGACTACAACCTGCTCGGCTCGAGCGCGATCAACGACGAGTCTCGGTTCGTCGCCGTGCGCGACGTGCGCGCCCGGGTGCAGAAGGTGGCGCCCTTCCTCTCCCTCGACGGTGACCCGTACCCGGTCGTGGTCGATGGGCGCATCCTCTGGGTGATCGACGGGTACACCACGACCAGCCGCTACCCCTACGGACAGTTCGCCGACCGGTCGCAGGTGAATGCGGGCAGCGGGCTCGACCACGACTTCAACTACGTGCGCAACAGCGTGAAGGCCACGGTCGATGCCTACGACGGCTCGATCCGGCTCTACTCGGTCGACGACCAGGATCCGATCCTGCGGGTGTGGGCCGGGGCGTTCCCCGACCTGTTCCAACCGAAGTCGTCGATGCCTGCGAGCCTTGCAGAGCACCTGCGGTACCCCGAGGAACTGTTCCGTGTGCAGACCGCCGCCTACTCGAAGTACCGCCTCGACGCGAACGACTTCTTCGACCGCCGTGGCGCCTGGTCGGTCTCGCTGGCAGCACCCGACTCGGCGGGTCAGGTGCAGTCGGTGCCGGGCGGCGTGGGCACCACCACACCCGGTGTGCCGAACGACTTCGCCGGCGAGAGCACGGCAGCGCGTTTCGTGCCGTACTACACGATGTTCCACGCCGATGGCGGCGACGGGTCGTCGTTCCAGCTGTGGCGGCCGTTCCAGCCCTTCAGCACCACGGACCAACGCAAGGAACTGATCGCCTACATGACGGCGGGCAGCGACCCGGCCGAGTACGGCCGCCTCATCGCCTACGAGTTGCCGTCGTCGTCGCTGCCGGAAGGCCCCAACACCATCGGTGCGGCCATGGCCACCGACCCGAAGGTCAGCGAAGCGGTGACCCTGCTCGGTCAGCAGGGCTCGGAGGTCGTGTTCGGCGACCTCCAGATGGTGCCGGTCGCCGGCGGCATCCTGTGGGTGCGACCGTTGTACGTCGAGAGCGACGTGGCCGGTCAGCCACTGCTGCGCCGGATGATCGTGAACTACGAGGGCAAGGTGGCCATCGCGAACTCGTTGCAGCAGGCCGTCACGCTCGTGTTCCCCGGCTTCTCGGCCGAGATCGGCGAGGTCGAGGGCGCTGCGCCCGTCGACCCGGGCGTGAAGCCGCCGACCGAGGGTGACACGGCGCCCGAACTGCTGCAGCAGGCCGAGGACCTCTTCACCGAGGCCGAGGCGGCGTACGACGCCCGCGATCTCACCACCTACCTGCGCAAGGTTGAGCAGGCCCGCGAACTCGTGCAGCAGGCACTCGAACTGCTCGGCTAGGTGAGGCCCGGTCAGGCGGTGGGCTTGGGCTTGCGCAGGTTCTCGGCCAGCACGGCGAGGTCCTCGCGGAAGGCGATCTCGTAGCGGGCCTGCTCGTTCGCCAGTTTGATCTGGCCGTTGCGCAGCGACTCGATGACGGCATCGTCGACCGTGCCGCTGGCGGCCTGCGCGGCGTGCTTGGCGAGGCCGTCGATGTCGCGGCCCAGTTCGCTGAGCTGGTTCGCCAACTCGGTGCCCACCGAATCGAGGCGTTGCTCGAGGGCTGCGACCTGCTCGCCCGCCCGGCGTGCTGTGGTGTCGGTGGCGGCAACCCGCTCGGCCAACTGGCCGAGCTGATCGGCGAGTGCCTCGGTGGTGGAGACCCGGTTGCCCAGCGCGTTGAGTTGCTCGCGCAACTCGTCGGTGGCCGAGGTGTCGGGCGGAGTGTCGTCGATCCACTCGGGTTCGGCGTCGGCTCGGGTGTCGAGGTCGGCCTGCAGCGAGGTGATGCGCTCGCGCAACTGGGTGAGGTGGGCGCCGAACTCTGCCTGCGCGGCGACACGCGCGCTGAGTTGGGAGATCTGGTTGCTCAGCGTCTCGATCATGCCCACCTTCGCGGCGAGGTCGTCGAGGCGGGCCGTGGTCTCGGGGTCCGGGCCGTGGGCCACGGGGGGCGGCAGGTCGCTGCCGGTGGCCTCGGCCGCCGCGACGACCACCACGTCGCCCGTGGCGAGTGCCTGCTGCTGGTTCGAGAGTGCCAAGGTGGTGGCATCGAGCGCGGCGAGACGACTCTCGACGATCGCGCGCGACTGTTCGGCGGCCATCAGCCGGGCCTTGACCTCCATCAACTCGTTGCGCAGTGTCAGCAGCTCGGCATTGGTCTGGGGCTTCGGTGCGGGTCGCGGGAACCTCGGTCGAGAGGGTTCCTGCGGCTGCGCGGACTGGGCTTCGGCGGGGTCGACCCCGGCGAAGACACCGGAGAACTTCACAGGAGGCGTGACCGGACCGACGACGGCCGCTTCGGAGCCTTTGGGGTACGGAATCTTTCGCCTTCGGAACAAAGCCAACGGAACTCCAGTCACCGGTTCGACGGATCGACGACGTCCATACCGTACATGGGGAGGTGCGGCCGGCCCCGGCATGTCGGATACGGAAATCCCCGTCGCCTAGCGTCGTCGGCATGTGGAGCGGCTCGGGTGATGGCTTCGTTCGCTGCTCCGACGGCCATGTGAGGTGGGGCAGGTTCGGGGCTGCGGGGGTGGTGTTCGTGGTGCGAGACCCCGAGGGCCCACTGGTGATGCTGCAGCAACGTTCGGCGATGGCCCACGAGGGCGGCACGTGGAGTTGTGCAGGTGGTGCGATCGACGAGGGAGAATCGCCGTTCGAGGCCGCGCTGCGCGAGGCCTCGGAGGAAGTGGGGGCGATTCCCCAGCAGCACACCCTGCTGGGCGAGTACGTCTTCCGCCCGGCGGACGACTGGGCCTACACCACGATCGTGCTCGAGGTGCCCCATCACTTCGGGGCGTCCGTGAACTTCGAGACCGACGCCGTGGCGTGGCTGCCGCTGCACATGGTGGAGCGTCGGCCACTGCATGCTGGCTTCGCTGTGGCCTGGCCGCACCTGCGCGACATCATCGAACGTGCCATGCGCCACCTCGGCACATGAACCGGCGCATCACTAGCCTGTGAGGGTTGTGAGTTCGCACCCCTTCGTCCCCCTCCGCCACCGACCGGTGCGCCTGCTGTGGGGGGCAATGGTGATCAGCGACATCGGCACGTGGGTGCAGCTGATCGTGGTCGGCAGTCTCGTGGCGGCAGGCACGGGCAGCGCGGTGCAGACCGGTCTGGTGGCGCTGGCCACCTTCATGCCACAGGGCATTGCGTCACCCGTCGGCGGCCTACTGGCCGACCGCTACGACCGCCGCAAGGTGTTCGCTCGGGCACTGCTCGTGCAGGCAACCGTCACCGGGGTGCTCGCGGTCGTGTTGGCCAGCGGCGTGCGATCGCCGCTGGTGCTGACCGTGTTGATCCTGCTCGGCAGCGCCGCCGGCGCCACGGGGGCTCCGTCCTACGCGGCGATGCAGCCCGACC
>JBJTXX010000386.1:0-781 GCA_046082485.1 Actinomycetota bacterium | reverse complement strand
GGGTGTGGGGCCACGGCCCCACACCCCGTCGTGCTTCGAGCGGTCTCCCGACGGGCTCAGGCCTCGTCGGTGTTGTCGGCTGCCTTCTCGGCGGCCTTCTGGCCTTCGGCCAGGCCCTCCTTGAACTCCTTCTGCGCCTTGCCGATGTTCTTGGCCAGCTTGGGGAGCTGCGAGCCCCCGAACAGCAGGAGGACGACGAGGAGGACGATGCCGATCTCGGCGGGGGAATCGAAGAAGCCTGCGATCATGTGGGCCACACTAGCCGCGGTCGGACCGATTCGTTGATCAGTTCCGCCGATTGAGCCGGACGACTCAGGCGCTGGTGCGCCGGGTGGCCTGGGCCCGCTGGCGGCGCAGGCGACGGCGCTCGCGCTCGGAGAGGCCGCCCCAGATACCGAACTTCTCACCGTTCACGAGTGCGTACTCGAGGCAGTCGAGGCGCACCACGCAGCCGCGGCAGACCTCCTTGGCCTCACGAGTGCTGGCACCACGCTCGGGGAAGAAGAGATCGGGGTCGACGCCCAGGCAGTTCGCTTGGTCCTGCCAGTTCGCGTTCGGTTCGACATTCACTTCGATGTTCATTGGGCATCCCCCCTGGTTCGTGCCCAGCACTGGTGTCGGCGACACCCGCGTAATTACACGGATGTCATTGTCCACCATTGGGCACCGTTCGCGCAAGGGGTGATTTTTCCGGCGCGATTCGGACACGCTTCGCGCGACGCCGCAGGTCGTCTCGACGCAACCCTCAGGCAGTGCGGCGGCGGCCGGCACCCCGCGCGAG
>JBJTXX010000385.1:0-566 GCA_046082485.1 Actinomycetota bacterium | reverse complement strand
CAAGAAGATGGGTCACGCCGGCGCCATCACCTCGGGCGGCAAGGGCACGGCCCAGGGCAAGATGGATGCGCTGCGCGCCGCAGGTGTGAAGGTGGGTCTCAACCCCACCGAGGCCGGCGACCTGATGGCGGAAATCGTCGCCTCCCTCTGACGCCACGCGAGTTCGCGTGGGGGGTCAGGGGAGTTGGCCGACGTGGGCGAGGGCGAGGCGGATGAGGCGGTCGTGGCCGCCGGTCATCTCTCGGCGCACCGCCTCGCTGACTGCCTGCTCGGGTGGGTACCACGCAAGGTCGAGGGCTTCCTGGGCGGGCTGGCAGTCGCCTGACACCGGCACGACGAACGACAGGCTGACGGCGTGGTGGCGCGGGTCGTGGAAGCCGCTGACATCGGGGTCGGGGAAGTACTCGACCACCGTGAACGGCGCCGGGTTCGAGGGAATCTGCGGCAGTGCCACTGGGCCGAGGTCCTTCTCGAGGTGCCGCAGCAGCGCCTCGCGGATGCGCTCGCCGTACAGCACGCGACCGCTCACGACCATGCGGCCGATGGTGCCGTCGGCGGCCTGACGC
>JBJTXX010000384.1:0-2179 GCA_046082485.1 Actinomycetota bacterium | reverse complement strand
GCAGGCAGCCGTCGGCGACGTCGTAGACGAAGCCGCGGATGTTGTCCTTGTGGAGCACGAAGGGGCTGAGGTGCAGGCGCTTGATGCTCTGCCGCACGTCGTCGTACGGGTCGAGGAACGACTCCAGCGCCCACCACGGCCGGATGCCGACCTCGCGCTCGAGTTCCTGCTTGAACTCGTCGGCACTCACACCCTCGAGGCCGCAGTTGGTGTGGTGGATGAGGATGATCTCCCGGGTGCCCAGGCGACGCTGGCTGAGCACCAGCGACCGGATGACGTCGTCGGTCACCACGCCGCCCGCGTTGCGGATGATGTGGGCCTCGCCGTGTTGCAGGCCGAGCATCTCGAAGATGTTCATGCGACTGTCCATGCACGCCACCACCGCCAACTTCCGGCGGGGGCGCAGGTCCATCGGGCCGTCGCTGAACTGCTGGACGTAGCGGGCGTTGTTCGCCAGCAGTTCCTCGGCGTTCGGCTGGAAGGACGGGTCGGTCATCGCGTGTGGACGGTAGCGTGTGGCGCCATGAGCGACAGCATCCGACCCATGGCTCTCGATTCCGGCATGGACCCCCGCATGGACGTGTTCAACCGGCTGCTGCGGAACCGGGTCGTGATGCTCGGCACCGACGTGAACGACGACATCGCCAACCAAATCTGCGCCCAGCTGCTGTATCTCTAGGGCGAGGACCCGAACGCCGACATCTGGCTGTACAGCAACAGCCCCGGTGGGTCGGTCACGGCGGGCATGGCGATCTACGACACCATGCAGTTCGTCAGCTGCGACGTCGCCACCGTGTGCATGGGAATGGCCGCCAGCATGGGGCAGTTCCTGCTCACCGCCGGTGCCCCCGGCAAGCGCTACACCCTTCCCAACGCCCGCATCATGATGCACCAGCCGTTGGCGGGCCTTCGCGGTCAGGCCACCGACATCGCCATCCAGGCCGAGCAACTGCGCTTCACCAAGCAGAAGATGGCCGAGCTCATCTCGCACCACAGTGGCCAGCCGCTCGAGCGCATCCAGGCAGACAGCGAACGCGACCGCTGGTTCACCGCGGAAGAGGCCAAGTCCTACGGGCTGGTCGACAAGGTGATCGTGCGTCGCGGCGAGATCCTCTGACCCCTGCGATCAGCCGCCCGTCGTGGGCGCGGCCGTCGCCGGCGGCACCAACGTGGTCGGCACCGGGGTGACCGGGCCGATGGTGGCCCCGCACTTGTTGAAGGTGTAGTCGATGATCCGGTTCGCGGCCGGTTCGTTGGCGCGTGATGCATCGGCGAAGGCCTGCAACGCCTTCGTGTCGGCCGGGTCGATGGTGACCGCTGTGCGCAGCACGTTCATCACGGCCTCCCACTCCGATGCGACGGCCTCCGGTGCGACGTCGGCGACCTTCTGCCACTCCGCCACCATCGCCTCGACGTCCGTCGGGCGGTTGATCGTGGGGGAGTTGAGCGCAACCGCGTGCACACCGACGGCTCCGCAGTAGGCGCCCTCGCTGGGAGGCGCTGAGTCCGAGCACCCGCCGAGCCCGGCGACCGCCACGACCCCTGCCACGGCCCCGACAAGGACCGCGCGGAGGAGACTGTTGGTGCGCATCGAGGCATTCTCACACCTCGGACGGCGTATCGGCCGTCACGCCGATATGGTGCGCCGCACCGTCGGGGAGCCGGGCTCCGTTCCCTCCGTCCACCGTCGACGCTGTTGCGTCACGAACGATGTGAGGAGGCCCGCGTGCTCGCAACGGTCCGCGCTGCAACGCTCTTCGGTGTCGAAGGGCACCCCGTCACGGTCGAGGTGCATGTGGCCACCGGCCTGCCGACCTTCCAGATGGTGGGTCTGCCCGACGAGGCCTGCCGCGAATCCCGCGACAGGGTGCGGGCGGCGGTGCTGTCGAGTGGCCTTGCGTGGCCACAGGCCCGCATCACCGTCAATCTGGCACCCTCGGATCGCCGCAAGGGCGGCTCGGGTCTCGACCTCGCGATCGCGGTCGGCGTGCTGGTGGCGAGCGGCCAACTGCAGGCTGCCGCGCTCGAGGGGTGGGGCTTCCTCGCCGAACTGGGGCTCGACGGGTGTCTGCGGCGGGTGGCCGGCGTGGCGCCGATGGTCGCGGCGATGCGCCCGTGTAGACCGGTCGTGGCGCACGACGGCTACCGCGAGGCGCATGCCGCCGCCGGTGACGACACC
>JBJTXX010000383.1:0-7361 GCA_046082485.1 Actinomycetota bacterium | reverse complement strand
GCCCAGCGCGGCAGCGGCCTCACGCAGGTTGCCCGGCACGAGCCGCAGCACCACGTCGGCCGAGCGGATGAGGATCGGCAGGATCATGATGCTCATCGCGATCGATGCCGCCAGACCCGAGCGCTCGTAACCCAGCACGAGGATCCACGTCGCGAAGATGAACAGACCGGCGAGGATCGAGGGCAGCGCCGTCATCGCGGTCACCACGGTGCGAACCAGCGTTGCGACCCGGCTGCGCGACTCGTTCAGGTACACCGCGCATGCCACACCGAGCGGCACGGTGATCACCAGCGAGATCAGCGTCATGATCAGTGTGCCGAGAATGGCGTGCAGGATTCCGCCCGACGAGAGCGGTTCCTGCGGGCCGGTGATGCTGAGGTCGTTGACGTAGAAGTTCGCACGCGTGAGTGCGTCCCAGCCCCGGTACAGCACGAACGCGATCACGGACGCAAGTGCGGTGAACGCCACGCCGGAGCTGGCGGCCATCAGCACCGTCATCACCCGGTCCACCACCGCTGGCCGGTTGTCGGTCTGCGACACGAGGGTGGCGTAGACCACCACGAACACGATGAGGGTCACGACGACGAAGCCCAGTTTGCCGTGCAGGAACGACAGTCGGCCGAACAGCAGCGCGCCGATCGACACCGCGCTGGCCAATGCGCCGACCAGCATCAGCAACTGATCCTTCGAGAACTTCCCGATCGGGCGAGGGCTCGACGCCGGCACATCGGCACCGGGGCGGCTCGGCAGCACGGTGCTGCCCATCCGTCCGTGACCTGCGACCTGCAGGTGGGGAACGGCGACGGCGTGGTCGTCGACGGAATCGTGGCCATCGCTCACTGGGGCCTCGGTGGGGAACACGGTGGTCATGCTTCGCTGCTCGCTCCCGATCGCGACTTCGCGATGAACCACGAAGCGGTGAAGTTCACGACGAGGGTCACGGCGAACAGGGCAAGGCCCGCAGCCATCAGCGCCGACAGGCCGAAGCCCGAAGCCTCCGTGTAGCGCGAGGCGATGAGGCTCGACACCGAGATCGCACCCGACTCGAGGATGTGGAAGTTGATGTCGAAGCGCGGCGAGATGATCAGCAGCACGGCGATCGTCTCGCCCAGCGCACGGCCGAGGCCGAGCATGGTGCCGCCGATGATGCCGCCACTACCGAACGGCAGGGTGACCACGCGGATCATGCCCCACCGAGTCGCGCCCAGGGCGAACGCGCCCTCGCGCTCGCCGGGGGGAACCTGCGAGAACACTTCGCGCATCACCACGCACTGGATGGGCATCACCATCATCGCCACCACCACGCCGGCGATGAAGGTCGAGGCCGAGTAGACCGACACACTCGAGAGCGGACTGGTGGGGTCTGCTCCTTCCACCCCGAAGAACGGCAACCAGCCGAACCAGGTGTTGATCCAGCGCGCGACGCCGACCAATTGCCCCTGCAGCAGGAACAGGCCCCACAGGCCGTACACCACGCTGGGGACGGCCGCCATCAGGTCGACGAGGGCGATGAGGGCCGACTTCACCTTCGCCGGGGCCACCTCGGCGATGAACAACGCCGTCAGCATCGAGATCGGGAGCGCGATCACCACCGCCACGAGGGCGATCAGCACCGTGCCGATGAGCACCGACGCGACACCGAACTGGTTGCGGTCGGGCTGCCACTCCGCGGTGGTGAAGAACGACCAGCCGCGGGCGTCGAGTGCTTGGTACGCCTGATTCGCCAGGAAGATGCCCACCGCCACCATGACCGCCAGCACCACGACGCCCGTGGTGCCGACGCCGCGACGGAACACGCGGTCGCTTCGCCCGGGTCGCTCCGACAGCGGGCGTGGCGCCAGCGTGGGGTCGGGAGTGCGGGCCTCGGGGGTGAACGTCGCTGTTTCCATGTTCATCCCAGCCACGCGAAGAGCAGCACCAGCACGATGGCGGCGGCGAGCGCGGTGAGTACGACATCGACGTGGAACACGCGTCGCAGCAGCGACGGCTTCTTCTCGGCCTCCGGGGCGACGAGCGCCTGCGGGGCGAGGGGGCCGACCATGCCCGACCGCCATGCCGCAATTCGTTCGTCGAGCACGGTGGCGAGCACGGTCGCGAACACCCGTGCGAACGCCTCGGCATCGACCGTCACCACGGCGGGGTTGCCGTCGGCGGCGCGCGATGCCGGCACGTCGGCCCAGCGGTCGACGACGATGCTCTGGGCGACAGCAGCCTCCACCGCCATTGCGACCTCGGGCGGGGCCATCGTTCCCGGACGGGCGAACTCCACCCAAGGATCGGGCTCGAGCGAGGCTGATGGAGTCGGCTCGATTACCACCGATGGCGTGGGGTCGACCGTCACCACCGGAGCCGGCGGTGGCGGCGGGGTGTTGCGCTGGCGCACCAACTCGTCGGCGCGCGCCTGCGCCTCGGAGCGGATGCGCTCCGCCTCGCGTCGTGCCTCGTCGAGTCGGCGTGAAGCGGTGTCGCGTGCCTGCTGCAGTTCGGCAGCGAAGCCGGCGCGTCGCTCCGCGACCGCTGCCTCGATCGACGGCCCACCATCGTGCGGGTTCTCCGCCAGGAAGGCAGCCTCCTCCGCCTCGGCAGCCTCGGCTTCCTGCAGCGCTGCACGCAGCCGCAGGGTCAGCAGCGCGCTGGCGGCCGCCGGCGGGAGCTTCCCGCCCTGACGAGGAGACGCGCCCGTCACGACTCACCGGCCATTGCGGCACGAACCGTCTCATCGGCGGCCCGCCGAGCCTGGTCGAGCGTCGACTCGACCTGCTGGGCGGTGTAACGCTCCAGTCGCTGCACCTCGAGGCGGTGCTCTGCATCGACTGCTGCAAGCGACTGCTGAAGATCGGCCTGGGTGGTGCGAGCCGACTGCCCCTGCGAAGCGCGCTGCGCGGCGATTCGCTGGCGTGCACTGGCCGCCCGTTCACGCGCGGCCTCGATCTCGGCCTCCATCACGGCACGTTCGCGTTCGAACATGTCGGCGTCGGATTCCACCCACGAGCCCGGTCGGACCGGCTGCAGCGGTGTGTGGTCGAACCCTCCGAGGGCGTTGTCGTCGCGGTCGGAAGCCATCATCGTCACCCCGCCCACGCCAGACCCGGATCTCGGAAACGGCGCGGCCGGTTCGAGTGGGCTGGGGCCACTTCCCGACCCGAGCGACCCAGACTCGGGAGCGGATCACCGTCGAGCGACATCACCACACACTCGATGGGTGCACCGGCCTCGTCGTCGAGCCACGTCGGTTCGAGTTCGTCGAGCAGTTCGTCCGCTTCCGGGGTGGGGACCTCGGCCGCTGGAGCGGCGCGGACGAGTTCCTCGCACTCGAGCCGAGCGATGTGCAACTCGAGGCGGCGGCGGGCGAGCGCGTCGGCGAGCGCCACCTCGTGCTCCGCTGCGCGCAGCGCCCACCACTCGTCGAGCACCGCCGTCAGCGACTGCGCGGTCGACTGCCAGTCCGACTCGTCGAGCACGAAAGCGCCCTCGATCGTCGGTCGGTGGGTCTCCACGTCCTGGCTCGAGCGGAGCAGTTCGATGGCGAGTTCCACGATCGACTCCCGCGTCGTCTTCGCCGAGTCGGCCTGCGGGCACGCAGCCACCGGCGGGATCACGTGATCGAGATCGATGAGATCCGGACGGCCAGCGTTCACCGCCTCCGCCACGGTCGCGCGCGCAGCGCGACATTCGGCGGACGTGCTGCTGCCGATGTCGCGGATCCGCTGGTCGAGGAAGGCCTCCCGCTGCAGCATCGAACGCTGGGCGTCGAAGAGTTGGCGGGCGATTCGTCCGGAGATCGCCGCCATCTGTGCGAGGTGCGCCGATTCCGGCTGCAACTCGGAGCCAGCAGCAGCGAGCAACTCGAGCACACGGGCCTGCGCCTGGTGGAGTTCAGCAAGGAACGAGGACGCCTCGGCCGGCAGATGTCCGATCTGCGTTGCTGCACCCACCCGTGATGAACTCATGACGTGGCGAACCTATGCAGCCAGCCTTACCGAGAGGTGAACGACAGGTGGACTCGGGATGGACCGCTGGCGAAACCGCGAGAGTCCAGAGGAAGGGACCACGATCCGTGAGATCTTCGACCCCTGCAGCGCCGCCACGCCTGCTGCGTGGTCAGATGACGGTGAGGATCTCCGGGCCGTGATCGCCCACGAGCACCGTGTGCTCCACGTGCGCAGCGAGGGAGCCGTCAGCGGTCACGACCGTCCAGCCGTCGTCGAGCACCATCACGTCGTCGTCACCGCCACCGATCAGCATCGGCTCGATCGCCAGCACCACGCCGGGCTGCAACTCCAGCCCTCGGCCCGGCCGGCCACGGTTCTCGACATCCGGGTCCTCGTGCATGGCCCGGCCGATGCCGTGCCCGCAGTAGTCACGAGGGCTGCCGTAGCCGGCGGCCGACACCACCTTGTCGATCACCGAGCCCACGTCACCCAGGCGGTTGCCGGGGCGCATCCGCTCGATGGCCCCAGCGAGCGCCGCCTCGGCGGTCTGCACCAGTCGGCATGCCTCTTCGCTGCCCTCGCCGATGATCATCGAGAACGCCGCGTCGCCGTGCCAGCCGTTCACGATCGCACCGCAGTCCACCGACAGCAGGTCGCCAGCGCGCAACACCCGCTGACCCGGTATGCCGTGCACGAGTTCCTCGTTCACCGACGCGCAGATCACCGCCGGGTACCCGTGATAGCCGAGGAAGTTCGACGACGCGTTGCGCCGCTCGATCACCTCGGCGGCCACGCGATCGAGGTGTGCCGTGGTCACCCCCGGGCGTGCCGCCTCGCGGATGCGCTCGTGCATCTCGGCCACCACCCGACCAGCGGCACGCATGTGCCGAAGGTCGTCGGCCGACCGACGCGGAATGCCGCGGCCGAACCCCATCTCAGCCGGGGCGACGCATCGACTCGACGGCCGCGGTGAGCCGACCGAACACCTCGTCCGGTGACGCCACGCCGTCGACGAGGACCAGACGACCCCGGTCGCGGTAGTACTCGATGAGCGGTGATGTCTGCTGTTCGTACAGGTCGAGACGATGATCGATCGCTGCAGGGGTGTCGTCGTCGCGCTGCATCACGTCGCCACCGCAGGTGTCGCAGATCCACGGGTGCTTCTCGTGACCATCGGCGACGTAGTTCGCGCCACAGTCCCGGCAGACACGCCTGGCCGACAGCCGCTCCAGCACCGTCTCGCGCGGCACGTCGAGGTCGAGCACCGCGTCGATGGGCAGTTCGGCCGTGATGTCGTCGAGCGCAGCGGCCTGCGGCACCGTGCGCGGGAAACCATCGAGGATGTACCCACGACCGACCGCATCGGGTTGGGCCAGGCGCTCGCGCACGAGGCCCACCATGATCTCGTCGCCCACCAGACCGCCGCGGTCCATCACCTGCTTGGCCATCACGCCCAGCTCGGTGCCCTCACGCACGGCAGCGCGCAGCATCTCGCCGGTGCTCACGTGCGGCACCACGAAATGGCGCGACAGACGGATGCACTGAGTGCCCTTGCCAGCGCCTTGGCGCCCGAGCAGGATCAGCCGGGCGCCCGGGATCACTTCAGGAAGCCCTCGTAGTTCCTGAGCATCAGTTGGCTGTCGATCTGGCGCATCAGTTCGAGCGCCACACCCACCGCGATCAGCACCGTGGTGCCGGCGAACGGGAAGTTGCGCACACCGAACGCCCACAGCAGCAGGTACGGCATGATGGCGATGAACGCCACGAACACGGCGCCCGGCAGCGTGATGCGGTTCACGGCCTTGGCGAGGTATCGCTCGGTCTGCGGACCGGGGCGAACGCCCGGGATGAACCCGCCCTGACGGCGGATCTGATCGGCCTGGCGGATGGGGTCGAAGGCGATCGAGTTGTAGAAGTAGGCGAACGCCACGATCATCAGCGAGAACAGAGTGATGTAGATCCAGTTCTGGCTGTTCACCAGGTTCTGGTCCACCCACTTCTGGACGGTGGCTCGCCAACCGGTGCCGCTGCTGCCACCGAGCAAGTTCGACAACAACACGGGCAGCAGCAGGATCGAGCTGGCGAAGATGATCGGCACCACGCCGCTCTGGTTCACCTTCAGCGGGATGTACGTGCTCTGGCCGCCGAACATGCGCCGACCGACCACCCGCTTGGCGAACTGCACCGGGATGCGCCGTTGCGCGAGTTCCACCCTCACCACTGCGATGACGATGCCGATGCTGACCGCCAACAGCAGCACGAAGGGCACCCAGCCCTTCTCCTTGAAGATCGAGAAGTAGCCGAACGGCAGGGCGCTGACGACCGAGGCGAAGATCACCATGCTCATGCCGTTGCCGATGCCGCGCTGGCTGATGTTCTCGCCGATCCACATCAGGGCCGCGGTGCCACCCACGAGGGTGAGGATGACCAGGTAGCCGCGCGGCCACATTCCGTCGGGCAGCAACTTGATGTTCTGCGGCAGGCGCTGAGCGGCGCCGAAGAACGCGTTGCCGTTGCCGTTGCCGAAGATGAAGGTGAGGGCCGTGGCCTGCAGCAGCGAGATGGCGATGGCCAGATACCGCGTGTACTGCGTGATCTTGCGCTGGCCGACCGCGCCTTCCTGCTGCAACTTCTCGAGCTTGGGGATCACCACACCCAGCACCTGCATGATGATGCTGGCCGTGATGTACGGCAGGATGCCGAGCGCGAAGATGCTGAACGAGCCGAAGGCACCACCCGAGAACAGGTCGAGGAAGCCCAGGGCGCCCTGCGACTCGACGCCCTTCTTGAACTGGATCACGGCATCGCGATCGATGCCCGGCACCTGGATGGCGTTGCCCATACGGTAGAGCAGCACCATCGCCATGAGGAACAGGATCTTGTTCCGCAGGTCGGGCACCCGGAAGACGTTCTTCAGGTTCGAGAACACAGGCTGGCTCCCAGCAGGGTGAGGACGAGAGGTCGGATCAGCGGTTGGTGAACTGGTTGCCGTTGACCGGCGGGCGACCCTGCTTGAAGGGCAGCGGCAGCAGGGTGACGCTACCCCCTGCCGCAGTGATGGCCGCGTCAGCGGCCTTCGACACGGCGTGGGCCGACACGTTCACGGCGGTGGTGATCTCGCCGCGGGCGAGCACCTTCACGAAGGTGCCCTTGCGGACCAGGCCCTTGGCCACCAGCACGTCGGGGTCGACGGTGGTCTCGCCGGTCGCGGCGAGCTGGTCGAGGTTCACCGGGCTGTACTCCACGCGGAAGGGGTTGTTGAAACCCTTCAACTTGGGCACGCGCTGCTTGAGGGGCATCTGGCCGCCTTCGAAGCCGCGGGCAACCTTGCCGCGGCCTCGCGAGTGCTGGCCCTTGGTGCCGGCGCCGGCGGTCTTGCCGCCCTTGCCGCCGATACCGCGACCGACGCGCTTCTTGGCCTTCGCGGAG
>JBJTXX010000382.1:0-3534 GCA_046082485.1 Actinomycetota bacterium | reverse complement strand
CCGATGTCGACCTCGAAACCATGGCCCGGGCCACACCCGGCATGAGCGGTGCCGACCTCGCCAACCTGGTCAATGAGGCGGCGCTGTTCGCCGTGCGCCGCGGCAGCAAGCATGTCGAGCGCATCGACTTCGAGAATGCGCGCGACCGCGTCGTGATGGGCGCCCGCCGCGAGAGCCTCGTGCTCACCGCCGAAGAGCGCCGCGCCACCGCCATCCACGAGGGCGGTCACGCCATCCTCACCGTGGTGCTGCCCAATGCCGACCCGCTGCACAAGGTGACGATCCTCCCGCGCGGCATGGCCCTCGGCGTCACCTGGAGCCTTCCCGAGGAGCGGCACACCTACTCGAAGGACTACTTCGAGGACGTCATCTGCCGGGCGATGGGCGGCCGCGTGGCCGAGAAGATCGTGTTCGGGCACCTCAACTCCGGGGCCGCCAACGACCTCGAGCAGGCCACTGGCATCGCCCGCCGCATGGTCCGCGAATGGGGCATGTCGGAGGCCGTCGGCCCGATGGCGTGGCACGGCCACCAGCAGGTCTTCCTCGGGGAGGACCTCATGACCCAGGGCCGCGAGTACAGCGACACCACCGCCCGCCTGATCGACGACGAGGTCAGCCGCATCCTGCGTACGCAGGAGGAACGGGCCACCGAGTTGCTGCAGAAGCACCGGGTCGCCCTCGATGCGGTCGCCGAGGCACTGCTCGACCGTGAAACCATCGACGGCGCCGAGGTGGCGCAGTTGGTGCAGGCGTCGCTCGGCGAGCCAACCACCACCACCGAGTCGGTCACCGCCGACTGAGAGGGTGTGCACTTTCTCGTCGCGCCGAACGCCTCGACGAGAACGCACCTACAGGGCACTGCACCACCTCGATCGCTGGTACGGATCTGGTCCGCCACGGATCACCATCGTCCCAGCGGTCGTTTCGCTGGGATGCACGCTCTCGCCCTCGACGGATGGTCGGTCAGTGCCCGAGTTCCGGTTCGGGCGAGCTGCCCGGCTGTCGGGCGTCGGCGACCGCTGCCCACAGGTCGGTGGCCGTGACAGGGCCGGCGAAGCCGCGATGCACGACACCGTGCTGATCGGCGACGGCCACGATCGGCACGGCGTGGATGTCGTACTTGCGGTGCAGGCTGGGCGCCGCACGGAACTCCACGTCGACGACGTCGACCTCGTTCGAGGCCAGCACCGACACCTTGCGCACGACATCGGCGCACGTGTGGCAGGTGCCCGAGGAGAACACCACCACGACCCAGGGCGCGGTGGCCTGCGGGAAGTCGCCCCGGTCGATCTGTGCCGGAACGGCCCTCGTCGGCTGGGTGGGCGCAGCGGCAGGTCGACGACGGCGCAGCACCAACCCCACCGCCACCGCCCCGCCCATCAGGGCCACCGCCACGAGCGCCTGCAGCATCGCGTCAGCCCGGCAACGCCAGCGACCCGCTGCGGCCGCGCAGGTCGGCACCGCGAGGCAGAAGGCGCTCCACGACGATGCGCTGGGTGGACTCGACGACCAGCGGCACGCCGAGTGCCGCCGCCGCGTCGGGAATCGCGATGGTGGTGACGTCGGCCTTCGGCAGCGGCACGGCCTCGAGCCCGGGAACCACCACCGCGCCACCCGGTCCGAGGGCCTTCACCGTGACCGTGCCGTCCACGAAATCGAGGTTCATCACTACGATGACGTCGTCGACCGCGAGGTCGGTGCCGACCGCCATGTTCCACCGCGTGCTGGCGCCGAACACCGAGGGTGCACCCATCACGACCGTGGTGGCGAAGCCAACGCCCGCCCTTCGTGTCATGCCGCGTTCCACCACGATCGACGACGGGCCTTCGGTCGAGAAACTCATCCCGTGCCTACCCTCCGGCACGCCCTCGAAGTCCGCTGTCGTGAACGACAGCACGGTGCCCGCGGGGATCGTGTCGGTGCGGTAGCCGACGAAGTCGGGCGAGTCCGTCAGGCCCCAGAAGTCGGTCGTGACCGTGACGTCCTCGTCGGTGGGGTTGTAGATGCTGTAACGCTCGAACGTCACCGTGTCCGACTTCTCGCCGTCGGCGAACCACCAGTCGCTCGACAGCGAAGGTGCTCCGAGCGACATCGAGAAGCCGCTGCGTTCACCGAGGTACCGCTGCGACCTGGCAACCACCACACGTCCCTGCGTGGCCTGCACCGACACCGCCAGCACGGCCTCGTCCTTGGGCATGTTCTCCTGCGAGACGATCGCGATCGAGTTGCCCTTCACCGGGAATCCCTGCAGGTTCTGCGGGCGTCGGGTGCCGTTGTTGCTCGCGAAGGTGAAGTACAGGATCGCCTGGTCGGGGAACGGGTTGGTGATGACGAGGTCTTCCCGGCTGTCGTTGAGCGTGTAGTTGTCGGCGAAGTACCAGTTCGCCGAGGTGCTGTTCGAGCACGGGCTCACGGACGCACCGGCCTTCGATTCCGCGACCTGTTCGACGAAGCCGCCACCACCCGAGATCTCGACGAGGGCAGAGAGGTAGGTACCCGACGGTTGCACCTCGGCCAGCGGGATGGACCACGTGTCGCGGGCAGGCACCTGGAAGGTGCGCTCGGCAACCGGGGCATCGGCGGCATCGGTGAACACGGTGAGTCGGCCGGCCAGCACCTTGTCGCCGGGGTTGGCGACGATCACCGAACCACCCTTGGCATCAGCCTGGTTGGGCACGCCGCCGCAGAACCACGAACTGTTGATGAACGACGCGGTGGGAACGAACGGCAGGGTGGGCTCGCCGAGCGCGGCGAACCGGGGAACCGGGGACGGCTTCGCCTGTTGCAGCACGCCGAGCGGGAACAACGCAAGCGCGGCCAACGGCGCGGCCACCAGGGTGACGAGAGCGGGCAGGCGCTTCATTCGCCATCACCGCCCGAAACCCCTGCATCACCGGAGTCGTCGGCGTCCTCGTCCGCGAACACCACTTCCACGTCGAAGCCGGCATCCGGTTCGCCGTCGGTGGCCGCGTCGTCCACCCCGGCGGTCGATGCACTGCTGGACCACGAGGGTTGGTCGTCGTCGGCCGAGTCCGCTCCGGGCTCACCCACGGTCGAGCGCATCGGCGCCTGACCGAGGTCGGCCACCACCGATGCGTCGACCACGCCCGCAGAGCGGCGGCGACGGATCATCCGTGGCGCACGGGCGCCGGACGCAATCACCGCGAGAACCACCAGCGCGAGGGCCTGCAACAGCACCACCAACTGCCTGCCCGCACCGGTGCGGTACTCGAGCACGGCAGCGCCCGCGGTGGGCACGTCGAAGGCGGTCGTGGCGCCGAACGCCCGACGACCCTCGACCGGGGCTCCAGCGACGGTGAGACGCCAACCCTCGTCGAAGGGCACCGCGACATGGAGCGTGCCCGCCGGCAGGTCACCGCCGGCAGGGCCCCGGGCCGGGGCTCCGACGGCGAAGGGAGTCGAGCCACGCAGGTCGCTCTGGGCGACGGCCTCGCCGCCCGCCTGGGTGCTGGCATCGGCCCCCAGCGGGGTGAGCACTCCCCTCTTCGGGGTCGCCGCGGTGTTCTCGTAGAT
>JBJTXX010000381.1:0-3890 GCA_046082485.1 Actinomycetota bacterium | reverse complement strand
CGTCGCACGGCGCCAACACCTCGAGGTTCTTCGGCAGCGAGGTCGTGAAGGTGTTCCCGGCGAAGCAGTGCCCGAGCGTCGACACGTCGGTGCCCACCGACGCCACCAGCAGGTCGGCCACCCGACTGTCCTCGACCACGTTGCCGACGATGCGGTTCTTCATCGAGTCCCACAGGATGCCCTCGCCCGGGTCCTCGGGCAGTTGCTGCTTCTGCTCGGCGCAGGTCAGCGTCCACTCCGACTCCGGCGGCACACCGTCGTTCGGGTCTTCCTCCAGGAACGGGACGTTGCCGATACCCGTCTTGTCGTGGTCGTAGACCAGGTTCCGCTCGATCACGTTGAGCACACCACCGGCCGAGAGGATGCCGTTGCCCATCGCCAGCAACGCCACGTCGATGGCGGGGGTGTCGGGTTGGTTGTTCGAGTACACGACGTTGCCCACGATCGTGGTCTCGCGCTCGGGGTAGCACTGCTCGTAACTACCGCTGTTGGGCACGATGCCCGCACGGTTGAAACGGAACACCGAGTTCACGATCAGCAGGTTGCCGCCCGAGTTCGTGCCCGAGTAGCCGAGGCCGTTGTGCTCGCTCACCACGTCGTCGAGCACCGTGTTGCACGGGTAGCACTCGCCCACGTAGACCCCGGCGTCGGGGCTGCCGGCCGCGTAGACGTGCTCGAGTTGGCCGTTCATCGAGTCTAACGCGTACACGCCGTAGTCGCCGGTGCGATAGGCCGTGAGGTACGAGCCGCGGAAGCCGTCGACGCCCGTCCAGAAGAAGCCGTTCTTGGTGTAGTTCGTGGCCGTCAGGTTCTCGACCGCCACGCCCTTGGCGCCCAGCACGCGCACGCCGTTGTCCAACTTCTGCTGACCATCGAGGATCGTCGTGTTGCGGTCGACGCCACGGATGGTGAGCTGGTCGGTCTCGACCTGCACCGCCTCGTTGTAGGTGCCCGGAGCGATGAGCACGAGGTCGCCCGGCTGCGCGGCATCGACTGCTGCCTGGATGGTGGCGAACTCCTCGGGAACGTTCAGCACACCGTCCGACGCCGTCGTCGTCTCGGGCGCTGCCGTCGTCTCGGGCGCTGCCGAGGTGGTGGTGACGGCCTTGTCGTCGCCGCCGCAGGCAGCGAACAACAGGGCCGACGCCGCAATGGCGGCGATCAGTCGGTGGTGCTTCATGGTTCCCCCAGTGGAATGGTCGAGATGGATCATGGCTCGGTGACGGTGATGGTGCCGAACATCCCGGCCTTCTTCGAGCCGTGGATGGTGCAGAAGTAGACGTAGGTGCCCGGCCGGTCGAACACCCTCGAGTACACGTCCTTCGGTCGGAAGGCTTCCTCGAGCACACCCCACTCGGTGGCGGCCGGGTCATCGGCGGGCACCACGTTGTGGTCGTTGCGCCCGTTGTTGGTGAACACCACCTCGGTGCCCGCCACCACGGTGAGGGTCTGCGGGATGAAGTTGTTGTCGAGCGACAGCACCGCCGCCTGCTCGCCGTTCGCCGGGTAGGTGACGCCGCTGACGGGCAGCGGCGCCGCCGTGGTGGACCCGCTGATGCTGTCGTCGGGGTCGGCCCCGCAGGCCGTCAGTACCAACAACACGCTCAACAATCCGGCCGCGCCACACACACGCACCCGTCGGACAATAGTGTTCCCCCGATGACGGACACCGTGACTGCTGCAGAAGCTCCCACGCCGCGATCCGCCCCCCTCTGGCTGGCCGGGTTCATCGGCCTCGTGGTGTGCACCAACATCGCCGCCGCCACTTGGGCGTCGCTCGACAACGAGCACCCGCTGAAGTTGCTGATGCTGTCGTCGCGCAACCGATACCTGGTGCTCACGGCCCCCAGCGGTGTGTCACCGCTCACGTGGGCGCTGGTGGGCGCAGCGCGTCTGGCTGCGGCAGCGTTCGTCTGCCACATGATGGGCCGGTGCTACGGCGACCGGGCCCTGCGCTGGTTCTGGAAGTTCCTCGGCATGCCCCAGGAACAGGTGGCGAAGTTCGAGAAGCGTGTCAACGACGCCGAGTGGTTCGTGGTGCCGGTCTTCGTGGGCAGCAACATCGTGTGGGCCCTCACGGGCGCGGCCGGCACATCGTGGAAGCGGCTCGCCCCGATGTTCGCCGTGGGCGTCGGCATTCGTCTGGCGCTGATCTGGTGGCTCGCCGAGGTGTTCCAGTCGCAGTTGCGGGGCTTCGTCGACTGGACGAACCGCTACCAGCTCTGGATCATCCTGATCTCGGTGGCGCTGGTGGTGCTCGCGAACGTGCGCAACTTCCGTCGCGGTCGGTGACGCACGCTGTCGACCGCGCTGCCAGAATCCGCCCATGGCTCAAGTCACACTCGGCGGCAACCCCGTCAACACCAGCGGCGATCTTCCCGGCGTCGGCCAGCAGGCCCCTTCGTTCTCGGTCACGGCGGGCGACCTCTCCGAGGTCACGGGCGCCGACCTCGCCGGCAAGCGCGTCGTGCTGAACATCTTCCCCAGCGTCGACACCCCCGTGTGCGCCACGAGCGTGCGCAAGTTCAACGAACTGGCGAGCAGCCTCGACAACACCGTGGTGATCTGCGTGTCCGCCGACCTTCCGATGGCGCAGAGCCGCTTCTGCGGCAGTGAGGGCCTTGCGAACGTGAGGACTGCCAGCACCTTCCGCAGCGACTTCGGCACGGCATTCGGCGTCGAGCTCAGCGAGGGCGTGCTCAAGGGCCTGCTGGCCCGCAGTGTGGTGGTGCTCGACGAGTCGGGAACCGTGATCCACAGCCAGCTGGTGCCCGAGATCGCGATGGAGCCCGACTACGACGCGGCGGTCGCAGCCCTCGGCTGATTCCGGTGCGCGGCGCCCGGCCTACACACCCAACAGTGCGTCGAGACCGAGCGTGAGGCCCGGGAACTCGCCGACGCGCTTGCACGCCAGCACCACCCCGGGCATGAAACTTGCCCGGTCGTAGCTGTCCTGGCGGATGGTGAGGCTCTGGCCCTGCGCACCGAGGATGACCTCCTGGTGCGCCACCATCCCCCGCATCCGCACTGCGTGCACGTGGATGCCGGCCGGGCCCACGCCACCGCGTGCACCCGGGTAGACCTCGTGCTGCGTGGGGTCGGCGGCCCAGTCCGCTGAAGCGGCCGCCATGCGCTGCGCCGTGGTGACCGCCGTGCCCGATGGCGCGTCGATCTTCTGGTCGTGGTGCAGTTCGATGATCTCGGCGGTGTCGAAGAACGGCGCCGCCAGTTCGGCGAAGCGCATCATCAGCACCGCGCTGATCGCGAAGTTGGCCGCGATCACGCAGTTGCTGCCGCTGAACGCCTGACGGAACTCGGCGAGGTCGGCCTCGGTGAAGCCCGTGGTGCCCACCACGGCGTGCATGCCGTGCATCGCCAGCCACGGCAGGGTGACCCGCGCCGCCGCGGCGACGGTGAAGTCGACCACCACCTCGCAGCCTGCGTCGGCCAGCGCACGCAACTCACCGGCGATGGCCACGCCGTGGACCTCGCGGCCCACGGCGTGGGGGTCGACCCCTGCCACCAGTTCCAGTGCTGGGTCGGCGGCGACGGCCGAGCAGACGGTGGCGCCCATGCGCCCGCCTGCTCCGACCACGCCGACCCTGATGGGGCTCATGCCCGTGCGCCGATCAGCGGTGACGGCGACGACGACCACCACGGTCGTCGCGGTCGCCACGGTCGTTGCCGCCCGACTCGCCGCCTGGGCCGATGTCGCCGAGTTCGCCCGCCAGTTCGGCTTCGAACGCATCGTCGAAGCTGACCGCCACGGCATCGCCGTCGGAGGGCCGCTCGCTGCGACCGCCGCGACCGCCGCGATCACCACGGTCACGGTCGCCACGACCGCCACGTTCGCCGCGTCCACCTCGGTCGTCACGTGCCGGGGCAGAACC
>JBJTXX010000380.1:0-4382 GCA_046082485.1 Actinomycetota bacterium | reverse complement strand
CTCTGTGCGGTGACCCAGATCGAGCCTCGAGCCCAGCCCCGAGCCCCACCCCGAGCCCGCCCCGGCCCGCCCCGGCCCGCTCGGAGCCTCGACTGGCCTTCTGTGTCACCGCACAGAACGACACAACTTCTGTGCGGTGACCCAGATCGAGCCCGAGCCCCGCTCGGAGCCTCGAGCCCCACCCCGGGCCTCACCCCGAGCCCCACCCTGAGCGCCGGGCCTCACCCTGAGCCCCCCAGCCTCGAGTCCCGCCTCGCTGACGTCGGTCACCCGGGCGTGACGAACGCGCTGCGCACTCTCGTTGCCTCAGGGCTCACCCTGCCGGGCCGCCACTGCCGACACGAGGTCCATCTGGACTCCCGCTTCCGGACCGGCACCGGGCCGCGCCGTGCGAATCGCCAGCAGGGCGTCGTTCACGCTCATTCCCATCCGCACCAACAGGCACGCGGCCACGGTGCCGGTACGGCCGATGCCCGCTGCGCAGTGCACCAGCAGGTGCTCCCCGTCGTCGATGCGCGCCAGCAGTTCGAGCAGGAGCGGTTCGGCTCGATCGGGTGCAGGCGCATGCAGGTCGTGCACCGGGAACCAGACAGCGCGGGCGCCGGCGTTCGCCCGCAGCCACTCCACGTAGTTGGGCCAATGGCCGACGATCTCGTGCTCCTCCACCAGGCACACCACGGTGGTGGCGCCGCAACGTTCCATCGCTGCGTGCACGTCGGGGGCGATGGCGTGCTTACCGCACAACGACAGACCGCCGGTGGCACCTGGCAGTGGCACCGTGTCGATGCCCCCGTCTCGCCCCCTCGGCCCCAACCACTCCACGGCTGCCGAACGTACCTCACTAGGGTTCGTCCATGGCCTTCATCTCCTTCAGCACCCGGCTGCGCCAACTGGCCGACGAGCAGCCCGAACGCCCGGCGCTCACGTGTGGCGCCGACACCATCAGCCGATCGGAACTGGTGCAGCGTGGTGACGACCTTGCCGTGCACCTTGCCGGTCTCGGCGTGACGGAGGGCGACATGGTGACCGTCGCCGTGCCGAACAGCATCGACTGGTTCGTCGCGTACCTGGGGATCTGGCGCTTGGGTGCCATCCCGCAACCGATCTCGGCTCGGCTGCCCCAACGCGAGGTCGACGCACTGCTGGAACTGGCGAACCCCGCTGCTGTCGTGGGCCTCGAAGCCGGCGCGGTGGGCGGCCGCCCGCACGTGCCGCTCGGTTTCAGGGCGCCCTCGGCTGACGCCTTGCACCTGCCCGACGTGGTGTCGCGGGCGTGGAAAGCGCCCACCTCCGGTGGCAGCACCGGCCGGCCGAAGCTGATCGTGAGCGGCGACCCGGCGCTGTTCGACACCGAGGCACCACCGGCCCTGGCGCTGGGCCGCGACGGGTGCCTCGTGATGCCCGGTCCGCTGTACCACAACGGTCCGGCCGTGTGGAGTTGCCAGGCGCTGCTGAACGGCAATCACGTGGTGCTGCTGCCGCGGTTCGACGCGGAGGGCACGCTGGCCGCCGTGCAGCAGCACCGCGGCACCGTGCTGTACATGGTGCCCACGATGATGAAGCGCATCTGGCGTCTGCCCGAGGACGTTCGCCTCGGTTTCGACCTCACCAGCCTGCGAGTGGTGTGGCACCTCGCCGAGCCGTGCCCCGAGTGGCTGAAGCAGTGCTGGATCGACTGGCTGGGGGCCGAACGCATCTACGAGCTGTATGCGGGCACCGAGGCCCAGACCGCCACCATCATCACCGGGCCCGAATGGCTGGCGCATCGCGGGTCAGTGGGCAGGCCTCAGCCGGGCACGGTGAAGATCACCGACGACGAAGGCAACGAAGTGCCGGTCGGCGAGCAGGGTGAGGTGTGGATGCGAAACCCTCGCGACACGCCCACCTACCACTACGTGGGTGCCACGGCCCGCACACTGGAGGGTGGCTGGGAATCGCTGGGCGACATGGGCCGCCTCGACGCCGACGGCTATCTCTACCTCGGTGACCGTGCTGCCGACATGATCCTCAGCGGCGGGGCGAACATCTACCCGGCCGAGGTGGAGGCCGCGCTGCAGGAGCACGAAGGGGTGCACTCGTGCGCCGTCATCGGTCTGCCCGACGACGACAAGGGCAACAGCGTGCACGCCATCATCGAGGCCGATCCCGCGGCGATCGACCTCGACGAACTGCGGCACTTCCTCGGTGAGCGGTTGGTGGTCTACAAGGTGCCGCGCACCTACGAGTTCGTCAGCACGCCGCTGCGTGATGACGCGGGCAAGGTGCGTCGCTCGGCCCTGCGAGCGGAGCGGATCGCCGCGACGGGGGGCCCGCAGTGAGCGACGACCTGACGGGTCAGACCGTCGAACTGCTGCAGACGCTCATCCGCAACCGCTGCGTCAACAACGGCACGGCGGAGAGCGGTCACGAGACCCGCAACGCCGACGTGTTGCGCCAGTACCTGGGCGACACGGGACTCGACTTCCAGCAGTACGAACCCACCCCCGGTCGCGGATCGCTGGTGGCGCGCATCGAGGGCAACGATCCCGATGCGCCGTCGCTGTGCCTGATGGGCCACACCGACGTGGTGCCCGTGAACGAGAGCGGGTGGACTCGCGACCCGTTCGGTGGCGAACTGATCGACGGTGAGGTGTGGGGTCGAGGCGCCGTCGACATGCTGAACCTCACCGCGTCGATGGCGGTGGCGTTTCGGCACCTCGCCCGCAGCGGCTTCCGCCCCCGTGGCGACCTGATCTACTTCGCGGTTGCCGACGAGGAGAGCGGCAGCAAGCACGGCATGCAGTGGATGGCCGATCACGAGGCCGACGCCATCCGTGCGGATTACGTGTTGACCGAGAACGGTGGCCTGCACAGCGGCCCGAAGGAACAACCCTTCGTGGGCGTCAACGTGGGGGAGAAGGGCGTGGCCTGGCGCACGCTGCGGGTGCGTGGCACGCCGGGTCACGGCAGCACTCCGTTCAAGGCCGACAACGCTCTGATGACGGCCGCAGCGGTGATGCAGCGCATCGGTGAATACCGACCGTCGCCGAGGTTCCACGAACTCTGGCGCACCCAGGTGGCGACGTTGGGCCTGCCCGATGATGTGCAGCGGGAACTGCTCGACCCCGAACGCGTCGACGCCTATCTCGACACGCTGCCGGCCAAGCAGGGTGCCCATCTGCACGCCTGCACCCACACCACGTTCTCGTGCAACACGCTGGCCACGGCCGGCACGGACCGGATGAAGCACAACGTGATCCCCGACGCCATCGACATCGGCATCGACATCCGCACCCTTCCGGGTGAGGGCCACGACGAGGTCGATGCGCACCTGCGCGCCGCCCTCGGCGACCTGTACGACAGGGTGGAGGTCGAGGTGGTGATGAACGATCCGGCATCGATCAGTCGAACCGACACCCCGCTGTGGGATGCGTTGTCGCGCAGCATCGCCAAGCCGTTCCCCACGGCCCGGCCGACCCCGCAACTGATCGTCGGCTTCACCGACTCGCGGGTGTACCGCCAGATGGGCGCGGTGGCGTACGGCGCAGGGTTGTTCAGCCCAGACCTCGACCCCGCCGACTACGGCCGGCGCTTCCACGGCCACGACGAACGCATCGACGTGGAGAGCCTGCGCCTCACCACGAACCTCTGGCTCGACGTGGCTCGCGACCTGCTGGCCTGAGCGATCCGTTCGGACGGGCCGACCGGACGTGCAAGTCTCACCGACTTCTCACCATCCGGGCCGGGAGGGGGGCGTACTGTCCTCGTCGATGGAACTCGAAACCCTCTTCGGACTCCCGGCCCACCCGCTGATGGTGCACATGCCGGTGGTGCTCATCCCCCTCGCAGGCGTCATCGCGATCGTCTTCGCGTTCCGCTCCCAGTGGCTCGACCGGTTCGGTTGGGGTCTCGTGGCGCTCTCGGGCGTCGCCGCGCTCGGCAGCATTCTCGCCGCCGGCAGCGGCGAGGGCCTGGAGGACACGGCGCGCAACAAGCCCGGCTTCGGCGACCATGCCGAGATGGGTGAGGCCGCGAGGAACCTGGGCCTCGTGTTCTTCCTGGTGGTGCTGGGCGTGGTGCTGGTTCGCCAGGTCGCGCGCAAGAAGGGCGCGGAGACGGGCGTGCTGAAGTTCGCCGCGTCGAAGGCCGGTGCTGCCCTGCTCGCCGGAGCCCTCGTGCTGTCTGCTGTGGCCGCAACGGCCACCATCACCATCGCCGGTCACCAGGGTGCCAAGTTGGTCTGGGAACAGAAGTCGGGCGGCTGAGCCACCCCACCCCTCCCGCCCGGCCCACCCCTCGCCCGCCCGACATCCTCCGGGGGAGGGGAAGGGGGGCGGGGGGCGGGGGAGGGGGAGGGGGAGGGGGAGGGGAGGCGGCCGGATGGCGCGGCCGGATGCGCGGCG
>JBJTXX010000379.1:0-1390 GCA_046082485.1 Actinomycetota bacterium | reverse complement strand
CGGCATCGAGGGGATGATCGGCCTCGAAGTCGTAGAGACTGGGCGCCGGAAGGCCGCCGGTGTCGTTGCGCTCGCTGCGCAACGTGGAGAGGTTGCCGAACAGGCTCTTCACCTTGCGGCCCGTGGGCACGGCCACCGCGGCGGCCGCCTTGCCCGCCCCCGACAACGAGGACTTCAGCGACGAACCGCTGGCCAACAGCACGGCGCCGAGGAACAGCGCCGAGAGCACCACGATCGCCCCCGTGGCCTCGAGCAGGCGGCGCAACGGTTCGCCCACCAGCGCACCCACCCAACCACCGGCACGACCCATCGTGTCGAAGCCACCCATCAGTTCGTGCGGGCCGCGCACCACGTGCAACAGGCCGAGCACGGCGAGTGCCGCGACCGAACAGCCGATGACCAGACGCGTGCGGTTGGCCGCCTGACCCTTGCGCACCAGGGCAACACCGACGCCGATCATCACCGCGGGCACCAGGAACCGACCGACGCCTGCGAACCAGCCCACCACGGTCTCGACCCCGCGGCCGAACGGGCCGGCGAGGTCGAGGAAGATGCCAAGCCCCAGCAGCACGCCGACCGCGATGAAGGCGATGCCGCGGAACTCGTGGTCGCGGCCCTTCACCGCCTCGCGCAGCTCCGCTGACGCACGGCCGCGCTTGGAGGGAGCGGCCTGTTTCGGCCGCGGCTGACGGGGGGCTTGGGTTGCCATTCCCCAAAACGGTAGCAAGGGGGTGCGCGGTGGTACGCGCACCCCCGTCAGACCGGGTCGACCGACTTCACCGATCCGTCGCCGCCGACGACGATGTCGAGGCCACCGCCGCACAGCGCGGAGGCCAGCACGCCGTACTGCACGTTGCCCTTGCCGTCGCCGTGCACGTAGAAGCTCTCGAGCACCGCCTCGGGCACCTCGGCCCGCACTTTCGACAGCACCCGGTCGGCGTCGAAGGCCACCTCCGCTGCCTCGAACGTGCCGCCCGAGGCGGCCTGGGCGGGCTGCGAGGTCAGTTCACCATCGAGGTACAGCCACGCCTGGGCGAGTGTGGCGCCGTTGAGTGCCACGAAGAGGTTCACCACCTTGGCGGTGGCGTTCACCTCGAAGTACTGCTGCGGCGCGCCGAGCTGCCGTTCGAGCGCCGCGATGGCCGCAGCGATCGTGTCGACCGCGGGCAGGTCGGCCTCGGCCTGGGCGGTGCCATCAGGGTCGCAGATCGTCACGTCGGGCGCGGTGGTGGCCGCCGACTCGTCGCCCCCGCTGCAACCCAGCAGCACCGCGCACGCGGCAACGACGGGCAGCAGCACCCTGCGGGTCGACATGTCCCGGAGGCTACGACTGCGAGCGGGCCCGGCGGAAACCGGTGGCGCCGGCCAGTGCGACCACGGCGTCCAGCAG
>JBJTXX010000378.1:0-4923 GCA_046082485.1 Actinomycetota bacterium | reverse complement strand
GCCTCGCGCACCACCTCGGGCAGGCCGCCCGAGTGCGGTATCACGGCGATGGTCACCTCGTGCCGGCCGTGGTCCTGCACGGGGTCGGGGAACTTCGCGGCACGCAGCAGCGACACGCGCACGCCACCGTCCTGCACGCCGTGACCGAACCGACCGTTGTTCAGGACGGCGACTCCCCACCCGGGCTCGCTGATGTCGACGTAGCGGTGCGCGCAGACCTCGAACTTCGCAGCGTCCCAGGAGGTGCTGGTGTGGGTGGGCCGCATCACGTGGCCGAACTGGATGTCGCACGCGGCCTCGCGGGCGTGCACCGCCATCGGCACCACCAACGACAGCAGTTGCTCGTCCTCGTGCCAGTCGATGTCGAAGTGCAGGTCGACCCTCGGGCTGCCGGCGCGCACCACCGTGCGGGTCGTCATCGTGGAAGCGCCGAAGGCACGCACGACCTCCAGCGTCGCGACCAGCGGGCCGGCATCGAGCACGCGCACCGACTGCACGCCGCCCACGGCCCGGCCGAGTCCCCTCGTCCACGCCTCGACATCCCATGCGTCGAACTCCACGGGGTGGTCGGGGGCGATCTCGACATCGATGCGGGTGCCGACCGGCAACACCTCGCGACCGGCGACCGCGTCGATGATCGAGGTGATGTTGCCGTCGAGATCCCAGTGCACTGCGACGAATCGGTTGGCGAACGACTGCTCGGTCACCACCACGGCATCGTCGGGTTCGAGTGCCTGCAGCGCCGCCACGCCGCTGCCGAGCACCTGCACCATCGCCGCGTGACGGCCGTCGTGCAGTGCCTGAACCGCTCCGCCCGCAACGGCCTGCGACAGCGGCATCACCTCACGCCGCGCATGCGTGGCCGCATTCGCCACCGAACGCTCGGCAGGGGCAAGCGACGACAACGCCCGTTCCACCAGTTGCTCGAGTCGCTCGGCCACCCTGGCGTGCGCAGCCTCCGCGTCGTCGTGCACCCAGGTGATGCTCGAGCCCGGGATGATGTCGTGGAACTGCTGCAGCAGCACTTCCTTCCAGAGGCCGTCCAGTTCCTGCGCCACCTCTGCGGGCACATCGCCCAGCGAGGCCCACCACAGTTCGGCCTCGCGCAGCAGACGCTCGCAGCGCCGGTTGCCCACCTTCGTGCGCGACTGACTGGTGAGGGTGCCGCGGTGCATCTCGAAGTACAGCTCGCCCGTCCAGCGCGGCACGGGTGCGCCCGTCGCGATCTCGGCCTCGACACGGTCGAAGAACTGATCCGTGGTGCCGAGCGTCAGGCGCGGCGCACCGTCGAGGTCGGCGAGCCGCGAGGCGCGCTCCACCATCTCACGGGTCGGTCCGCCACCGCCGTTGCCGTGCCCGTAGGGCATCAACGACCAGTCGCTCCAGCCGTGCTCCTTGAAGTTCTGCTCGCTGAAGACCATCTCCTCGCTCACCACGGTGGCGTTGTAGGTGTCGACCGGCGGGAAGTGCGTCAGCACCTCCGAGCCGTCGAGGCCCTGCCACACGAACGTGCTGTGCGGGAACACGTTCTGCTTGTTCCAGCTGAGCTTCTGGGTGATGAACCGGTCGCAACCCCCCGCCCGGAAGATCTGCGGCAGCGAGGCCGGATAACCGAACACGTCGGGAATCCACACCTCCTTGCAGCGCAGACCGAACCGGCTCTCGAAGTAGCGCTGGCCGTGCACCAGTTGGCGCACGATGCTCTCGCCGCTCGGCAGGTTCATGTCGGCCTCCACCCACATGCCGCCGACCGGCTGCCACTGGCCGCGCGCCACGCGCTCGCGGATGCGCTCGAACAACGACGGGTACTGCGTCTCCATCCAGTGGTACTGCGCGGCCTGCGAGCAGACGAAGACGTAGTCGGGGTGGACGTCCATCAAGCCGGTGGCGCTGGCGAAGGTGCGGGCGCACTTGCGCACGGTCTCGCGGATCGGCCACAGCCAGGCGCTGTCGATGTGGGCGTGACCTACGCCGATCACGTGGTGCGCACCATCACGGGCACCCAGTTCCAGCGCGGGCTGCAGGGCCCGGCGGGCCGCGGGCGCGGTGCGGCCGATGGCCGTCAGGTCGAGCGCGTCGAACGCTGCCTGCAACTGGCGCAGCAGCCGTTGGCGACGCTTGTCCTTCGGCGGCAGCGAGGCCATCAGGCCCAGCAGGACCTCGGCGTCGAGCAGCAGGTGGTACACCTCGTCGTCACGAAGCCCCAGCGCCGCCTGACGCAGGCGGTACAGCGGCCGGTCGCCGGCGGTGGCGAGCGACCCCAACTCGCCGTGCAGGGTGCCGCGCATGGGGAACGCCGGGTTCGAGGCAGCCTCGAGCACGATCTCGAGGTGCCCCGCCGCGGTCGTCGGCAGGGGAAGGCCGGTGCGCCGCGGGTGGATGCCCTGCACCGGGTGGCCGTTGCCGTCGTCGCCCGGCACCCACACCAACCCCTCCGCCTGGAAGCCCGCACCGTCGCCGTGGAAGCCGAGGTCGATCACGGCCTCCAGCGATGGCCCCACCCACTCGGCCGGCACCTCGGCAGTGAGGCGGAACCAGGTGGTGCCCCACGGCCGGCTCCAGTGGTCGCCGATGCGGAACGGCCGGGCTTCGGCGCCGAGGCCGCGCATCGCCTCCGCGTAGGGCACGGGTTCACCCGGCACGTCCCACGCCTGCACCTGCATCGGCACCAGGGCGGAGTACATCGCCGGCATCACCCGATCGTGCAGTTCCTTGCGGATGCGGCGCTCCATCAGGACCGAGTCGTCGTGCATGTGGCCGAGGCTACGCGAGCATCGACCGGCCTCGCAGCGGTACCGTGCGCGCGTGGCTGCCTCCGTTCCTCAACGCCCCTCCGACCCGGCGGTGTGGCAACGCCTGCACGAGTTGGCCGACCACCTGCCCGACGCCACGCATCGGATGAGCCACGGCGAGGTGGCGTGGTTCGTCGGGAAGGGTCGTTCGGCCCGCCAGTTCGCGATGACATGGGACCACCATCACGGTGACCGCAACGCCGTGGTGTTCGCCGCACCGCCGGGCGCGCAGCAGCAGTTGGTGAGCGACGATGCCGAGCACTACTTCGTGCCGCCGTTCGTCGGCAGCAAGGGTTGGGTGGGGATGTACCTCGACGTGCCGTCGGTGGACTGGGACAGGGTGGGCCTGCACCTCGCCGATGCCCACGAGTGGGCCGGGCGATAAGTTCGCCCCGATGAGCCCGAACCCCCGTCCGCTCGAAGGTGTGCGCGTGCTCGATCTCACACGCGTGCTGGCTGGCCCGCATGCCGCCCGCATGCTGCTCGACCTCGGCGCCGAGGTCATCAAGGTCGAGCCACCCGAGGGCGACATCACCCGCACGACCTGGCCGCGGGTGAACAGCATCTCCTCGTACTTCGCCCAGCAGAACGCCGGCAAGCACTGCGTCAGCATCGACCTCGACCACGAGTCGGGCCGCGAGTTGCTGCGACGTCTGGCCGATCACTGCGACGTGCTGATCGAGAACTTCCGTCCCGGCGTGATGGACCGCCTGGGGCTGGGCTGGGACGTGCTCAGCGCGCGCAACCCGCGTCTGGTGTTCGCATCGGGTAGCGGTTACGGGCAGACCGGGCCGTGGGTGCACCGCCGGGCCTACGCGCCGGTGGTGGGGGCCGAGAGCGGGTTCACCAAGGCGCAGGGCGACGCCCGCGGCGGCCAGTACGCGAACGACCCGCACAGCCACGCCGACGTCTACACCGCGCTCGAACTGGGTGCCGCCGTGCTGGCCGCGCTGTACCAGCGTGAGCGCACGGGCAGGGGCGACCGCATCGACGTGTCGATGGCGCAGACGATGCTGTACGTGAACGAGCACGCCCACGACCATCTCTGGGACGACCCCGTTCCCGAGGGTGTGGTGCGCAGTTTCCGGCCGATGGACTATCCGGTGCTGACGGCTGCGAACGGCGAGAGCGTCGTGATCTCCGGCCATCCGGCGGAGAACAAGACCTTCGACTTCTACATGCTCACCGCCGGTCGGCCCGACCTGATCGACGACCCGCGGTTCGCCGACACGGCCGGTCGCCTCGCCCACCTCGTCGTCATCTTCCAGGCGCTCGACGAGTGGGCGGCCACCATGGCCGATGCCGACGCGATCGAGGCCGCGGCCTCGCAGCACAAGCTGGCAGTCGGTCGCCTGCGCAGCGTGCACGAGGTGTGCGACACCGACTGGGCCGACGAGCGCGAGGCCGTGGTGCGAGTGCCGGACAGGGGCGACGGCACCATCCGCATTCCCAACGCACCGTGGCGGTTCGCGGGGTCCGACGTGCGCACCGGCGGCGAGCCGCGCTACCGGGGCGAGGACAACCGGGCAGTGCTGTCGGAGTTGCTGGAGCTGGCCGACGCGGAACTCGATCGGCTCGAGGCCGACGGGGTGCTGTCGAGCCGTCTCCCCCGCCCGCGCTGACCAGGCCGTGCGAGGATGGGTGGCGTGATCAGTCGTGACGACGCAGCGGCGCTCGACGCCACCGACCCGTTGGGCCACTTCCGTGACCGGTTCCTCATCCCGAACCCCTCAGTGGTGTACCTCGACGGCAACTCGCTGGGCATGCCGCCGAAGCGCACGCTCGAGCGCATCACCGAGATCTTCGAACACGACTGGGCAACCGGCCTGATCCGCAGTTGGGACCACTGGCTCGACATGCCGCAGCGAGCCGGCGACGTGCTGGCGCCGCTCATCGGTGCCGACCCCGGCGAGGTGGTCGTGCACGACACCACCACGTTCAACGTGTACCAGTTGGTGCACGGCGCCATCGGCCTGAACCCGGGCCGCACGGTGATCGCCATCGGCGAGCACGACTTCCCCACCGACCGCTACGTGGTCGACGGCATCGCCGAAGCACTTGGCTACACGGTGCGTCACGGCTTCGATCGGCTCGACGACGTGGCCGTCGTGGTGCGCAGCGTCATCGACTA
>JBJTXX010000377.1:0-3119 GCA_046082485.1 Actinomycetota bacterium | reverse complement strand
TTCGGCGGGGCGTGGAACAGGAAGCCGGCGTCGGCGGCACTGAGCATGGCGGTGTCGTTGTACGAGTCGCCGGCCGCCACCACGCGGTAGTTCAGGCCCTGCAGCGCCTCCACGGCGTGGCGCTTCTGGTCGGGCATGCGCAGCCGGTAGTCGACGATGCGGTCTTCGTGCACCACCAGTTGGTGGCACAGGATCGTGGGCATGCCCAGATGACGCATCAGCGGTGCACCGAACTGCTCGAAGGTGTCGCTGAGGATCACCACCTGTGTGCGGTGCCGCAGTTCGTCGAGGAAGTCGCGGGCACCCTCCATCGGTGACAGACCACCGATCACGTCGGAGATCAGGCTCATCGTCAAACCGTTGCGATCGAGGATCTCGAGCCTGCCCTTCATCAGCACGTCGTAGTCCGGTTCGTCGCGGGTGGTGCGGCGCAGCTCGGGGATGCCGGTGCGCTCGGCGACGGCGATCCAGATCTCCGGCACCAGCACCCCTTCGAGGTCGAGGGTGACGATGGTCTGCTGGGGGCTGTGCGGCACGCTCACGTCACCTATTCTTCCCGCTCATGCTCACCAGCACCATGATGGACGACTACCAGCTGACGCTCACTCCGATCCTGCGCTACGGCAGGCAGGTGCACGCCAACAGCAAGATCATCACCTTCACCGGCGACGGCTACATCGAGAGCACGTTCGCGCAGGTGGCCGACCGGGCCGACCGGCTCGCTGCGGCGCTGGCCCGACTGGGTGTGCAGCAGGGCGACCGCGTGGGCACGTTCCTGTGGAACAACCAGACCCACATGGAGGCCTACCTCGCCATCCCGTGCATGGGTGCGGTGCTGCACACGCTGAACATCCGCCTTTTCCCGGAACAGTTGGCGTACGTGATCAACCACGCCGACGACAAGATCATCATCGTCGATGCATCGATCGCCCCGCTGCTGGCGCGAGTGCGCGACCAGATTCCCAACGTGCAGCACATCATCGTGAAGGGCCCCGGTGACGCGAGCATGCTCGGTGACGGCCTGCTCGACTACGACACGCTGATCGAGGCCGAGGAGCCCGGCTACGACTACCCCGAGCTGACCGAGAACACCGGCATGGCGATGTGTTACACGAGCGGCACCACGGGCAACCCGAAGGGTGTGATGTACAGCCATCGCAGCACGTACATGCACTCGGTGATGGTGACCTCCACCTCCAACATTGCATTGGCAGAGACCGACCGCATGCTGGTCATCGTGCCGATGTTCCACGCCAACGCGTGGGGCACCCCGTACGCGGCGTGGATGATCGGCGCCGACCTGGTGTTCCCGCAGCAGTTCCTGCAGGCGGCGCCCATGTCGCGCATCATCAACGAGACGAAGCCCACGCTCACCGGCGCTGTGCCCACCGTGCTGAACGACCTGCTGCAGAACGCTCCCGGCACCGACATGAGCTCGTTGCGGCTCGTGATGTGCGGCGGCTCCGCCGTGCCGAGGGGCCTCATCGAGGGCTACGAGAAGACCTTCGGTGTGCCGGTCGTGCAGGGATGGGGCATGACCGAGACGAGCCCGGTGTGTGCCATCGGCCACCCGCCGAAGGAGCGTCAGGGCCTCAGCGAGACCGACTGGCGCGTGAAGACCGGCCGCATCATCCCCGGCGTGGAGTTGCGCATCACCGACGACAACGGCGACCCCCAACCGTGGGACGGCGAGGCGCTCGGCGAGATCGAGGTTCGCGGCTCGTGGATCACGGGCAGCTACTACAACGTCGACGACCCCGAGAAGTTCCACGACGGGTGGCTGCGCACCGGCGACGTCGCCAGTGTGCTGCCGAACGGCTACGTGATGATCAGCGACCGCGCCAAGGACGTCATCAAGAGCGGCGGCGAGTGGGTCAGCTCGGTCGATCTCGAGAACACGATCATGGGCCACCCCGCAGTGCTCGAGGCAGCCGTCATCGGCGTGCCCGACGACCGCTGGGACGAACGCCCGATGGCGTGCGTGGTGCTGAAGCAGGGCGAGTCGGTGACCGCCGAGGAACTGCGCACCTGGCTCAGCGAGCGCACGGCCAAGTTCTGGCTGCCCGAGCGGTGGACCTTCATCACCGAGGTGCCCAAGACCAGCGTGGGCAAGTTCGACAAGAAGGTGCTGCGCGCCCGCAACGAACAGGGCGAGCTCGAGGTGCACAAGCTGGCCTGACGGCGGGCCGTTGCCACGCGGCCGGCAGCGATTCAGTCGTCTGCGTCGTCGTACGACTGGTAGGAGAAGCGGAACAGGTCCTCGAGTACCTCGAGGTCCACGTCGGCCAGTTTGTTGACGTACACGCAACCGACGGCGAGCGAGTGCTTGCCCAGTCGGTCGAGGCGTTGCAGGTGGCCGGCCGTGCGCCCGATCCCGTACAGCGACAGTTTCGCCTTGCGCGGGGAGAAGCCCACCTTGAACGAGTCGCCCTCGTGCCCGCTCGCGTACCGGTAGTGGTACTGGTCGAACCCGATCATCGACGGACCCCAGAGGACGGGTTCGTGGCCGGTGACCCGCCGGAGGAGGTCGATGAGTGTGCGGCTCTCGGCGAGGCGGCCCGGTGGGAGCGTGGCGAGGAACGGCTCGAGCGCGCCCTCGACGGGTCGTGTCGTGTTGCCGGCCATCGCAGGTTCCCTCAGCGGGCCGGCGCAGTGCCGGCCACGGTGGTGCGGTGCAGTTCCCGGCGGTGGCCGCGGTAGTCGTTGAGCGCGTTGTGCTGGGTGCTGCGGTTGTCCCAGATCGCCAACGTGTTGGCCGTCCACCGGAATCTGCAGGTGAAGGCGTCGCGGGTGCTGTGCGAGTGGAGGTGTTGCAGCAACGGGGCGCTCTCCGCCGCCGTCCATCCACGGAACCTCACGCTGTAGGTGGGGTTCACGAACAACGTGCTGCGACCGGTCTCGGGGTGGGTGGGCACGGCCGGGTGCACGTGTTCCGCCAGCGCGTCGTCGGTGGTGTTGATGCGCATCGTGCGGCCCTTGGCGGTGCGGGCCAGGATGCCGTCGGCCGAATAGGCCCATCCGGCCGAGTGCACCACGTCGAGGCCCGCCAGGGTCTCCTTCAGGCCGTCGCTGAGCGTTTCGTGGGCCAACTCCTGATTGGTCCACATCGTGTCGCCGCC
>JBJTXX010000376.1:0-842 GCA_046082485.1 Actinomycetota bacterium | reverse complement strand
AGCACATGATCCGCCTGCAGTGCGTGAACACCGGCCACCCCGACTCGGGTGACGAGACCCGCGCCGCCGAACTGCTGCGCGCCGTCGTCGACGTGCCCGGAGTGGATCTGCAGACCTTCGGCCCGCTCGACAATCGCAAGTCGTTGGTCGCCCGACTGCCCGGCACCGACCCCACCGCACCCACGCTGCTGCTGCTCGGCCACACCGACGTGGTTCCCGTGCAACCCGACGACTGGCGCCACGACCCCTTCGGCGGCGAACTGATCGATGGCTGGGTGTGGGGCCGCGGCGCCATCGACATGCTGTGCGTCACGGCCTCGATGGCCGTCGCCTTCGCCGACCTCGCCCGCCGCAACGTGGCGTTGCCCGGCACGGTGGTGTTCGCTGCCGTGGCCGACGAGGAAGCAGGCGGCACCGCCGGCGCCGGCTGGCTGCTCGACCACCACCGCGCCGACGTGATGGCCGACTACGTGCTCACCGAATGCGGCGGCACGCCCATGCACACGCCGTCGGGCATGAAGCTGCCGGTGCTGGTGGCCGAGAAGGGCTCGGCCTGGACGAAGTTGGTGGTGCACGGCCGGGCCGCCCACGGCAGCACGCCGCTGATGGGCGACAACGCGCTGGTGAAGGCCAGCGAGATCGTGCGCCGCATCGCCCAGCACCGCCCGCTCGCACAGATCCACGACACCTGGCGCGGCTACGTGGAAGCAATGGAATTCGACGCCGAGCTGACCCGCGTGCTGCTGGACCCCGTCGCCCTCGGCGAATGGGCACTGCACCACCCCGACCGGGGCTTCGCCGCCGACTGCCACGCCTGCACGCACATGACCTTGTCGCCCAAC
>JBJTXX010000375.1:0-1242 GCA_046082485.1 Actinomycetota bacterium | reverse complement strand
CTATCATTCAAGGCTCTGAATCCGATGCACTCGCCAAGCCCCAACCACACTTCCCCGCCCCCTCGACGGCCCCATCCCAACGCCCCCACGCCCCCACGCCCCCACGCCCCTCCCCCGTTCTGTGTCACCACACAGACGTTGTGTTGGTCTGTGCGGTGACTCAGATCCGGGATCAGGTGTCCGGTGTGCGGTGTGGCTCGCACGGCGATTGAATCCGGCCACCATGACCCGACAGTCCCGCTTCCGGGCGGACACGAACGGTCAGTTCCCACCGGAACTCCGAGGCCGAGACGAGAGCGGCCTCCTCCTCCACCAACTCCATGCGCTGCAGCGAATGGCCCACGACATCGGCGAGCCGGTCTTCGTGTCGCATCAGACTGCCGCGGCACTGCACTGCATCGACGGCTTCCCGCTCACCCAACCGTTCCACTTCACGGTGCCGCGCGGCCGGAACATCGTCCGAATCGCACACGTGGTCCACACGACGACGCGACTCGACGCGATCGACCGCGAGTCGACGAAGGGCTTCGCAGTGACCTCCCCGACGAGAACCCTGATCGACCTCTCCGGATCGACGTCGGTCGACCAGACGCAGATCGCGCTCGACGGAATGCTGCGGGACGGCCTCACAACAGAGTCGTTCCTGCATCGGCGGATCACGGACCTGCGAAGCAAGGGCAGATATGGGACTCCCCGCTTGCTCGAGGCGATCGAACGGAGCGAGGCCGGGCGCGGGTGTCACAGTTGGCTCGAGCGCGAGTACCAGCGGATCATCACCGATGCAGGCCTGCCATTGCCGCTGTCCCAACAGGTGACGGGCCGTCGCGGCACGACCCTCATCCGGGTGGACTTCGCCTTTCCGGGGACCCCAGTGGTCGTCGAGGTCCTGGGCTATCGCTGGCACCGGACAACGGCGCAGATGAACATCGACGCCGCGCGCCTCAACGAGTTGGTGCTCGCCGGAAAGGTGCCGCTGCAGTTCACCTACCAGCAGGTGGTCAGCGATCCTGCAGGGGTGCTGACCTCGACGCGACGCGCCCTCGAGCCCTTCCACCCCGAATCTGTGTCACCGCACAGACCGACACAACGTCTGTGAGGTGACACAGACCGGGAGGGTCGGCGGGAGTGGGCGGAGTCAGCGGGAGGCGACTGGCGCGGGCCGGGGTCGGGCCGGGGTCGGGCCGGGGTCGGCGGGAGTGGGCGGGGTCAGCGGCGGATGCCCGAGAAGATCACGGCGACGCG
>JBJTXX010000374.1:0-9618 GCA_046082485.1 Actinomycetota bacterium | reverse complement strand
CACCGAGGGAGCCGACGTCTCCGCCCAGGCGACCACCCTCGAACGCACGCTGCAGTTGGTGGGCGACCGGTGGAGCATCCTCATCATCCGAGCCGCGCTGCGCGGACTGCGCCGCTTCGACGAGTACCAGGCCGACCTCGGCATCGCCCGGCCCATCCTCACCAACCGGTTGCGACGACTGGTGGACGGCGGGGTGATGGCGAAGGACCTCTACCAACAGCGACCCCCGCGCTACGAGTACCGCCTCACTCCGGCCGGGATCGCACTCTCGCCCGCCCTCGTGGCGCTCATCCGATGGGGTGAGCACCACCTCGCTCACGGAGACGCCGAGATCGTGCTGGTGCACGGACCCTGCGGCACCGAGCTCGAGCAGGGGTTCTGGTGCAGGAAGTGCGCCACCACCTTCGCACCGACGGCCATCCGCGCGGCCGCACGCGATAGAACAACACCATGACCGTCTCGGTGATCGTGCTCGCCGCCGGCGAGGGATCGCGCATGCGCTCGAACCGGCCCAAGCCGCTGCACCTGATCTGCGGGCGGCCGATGGTGATGCACGTGATCCACGCCCTCGAACTCGTGCAACCCGACCGCACGGTCGTCGTCGTCGGCCATGGCGCCGAGCGAGTCACCAAGAAGGTGCAGGCCGAGGCCCCGCAGTGGGCCAACGTGTCGTTCGTGGAACAGACGGTGCAGCGCGGCACCGGTGACGCCGCGATGGTGGGCCTGACGGGCCTTTCCGGGGATGATCTCGACGACAACTCCACCGTCGTGGTGCTGCCCGGCGACACCCCGCTGCTGCAGCCCGGCAGCATCGACCTGCTCGTCTCGACGCACGTCGCGAACGGCTATGCGGCGACCCTGCTGACCAGCGAACTCGACGACCCCACCGGCTACGGGCGTGTGGTCCGAGCCCCCTCGAGACACGGCGACGGGCGAGTGCTGCGCATCGTCGAGCAGCGCGACGCGTCGCCCGACGAACTGGCGATCCGTGAGGTCAACACCAGCATGTACGCCTTCCGGCGCGACCTGCTCGGCCCGGCGTTGCGCCGTCTGAGCCCCGACAACGCCCAGGGCGAGTACTACCTCACCGATGTCATCGGCTCGCTCGCCGGCATGGGGCACCTCATCGGTTGCGTGCAGGTCCCCGAGAGCGAGACGCAGGGGGTGAACGACCGCTGGCAGTTGGCGATGGCCGAACGCGAACTGCGCGCCCGCACCAACCGGCGACATCTCCTGAACGGGGTCACCATGCTCGACCCCCGTCAGACCTTCATCGATGTCACCGTTCGCCTCGGGCGCGACGTCACGCTGTTCCCCGGCACCATCCTCCAGGGCGACACGGTGGTGGGTGACGGATGCGAGATCGGCCCCGACACCCGCTTGGTCGACTGCAACGTCGGCAATGGCGCGATCGTCGAGCACACCGTCGGTCGCGACAGCCGGGTCGGCGAGGGCGCGCACGTCGGTCCGTTCGCCCATCTGCCCACCGGCAGCAGCGTGGCTTCCTCCGCGGTGACCGGCGCCTTCTACACTGCGTCGGTCGACTGACGAGACACTCGGGGGAAGCATGGAGAAGGTCACGACCAAGCGGATGTCGCTCTATTCGGGGCGCACCCATCCGGCATTGGCAGAGGAAGTGGCCGTCCACCTCGGCGCCGAACTCGGCAACCCGAACATCGTGCAGTTCGCCAACGGCGAGATCCGCTGCCGGTTCGCGGAGAGCATCCGCGGCTCGGACGTGTTCATCATGCAGACCCACTGCGGCCACGACGGACGCAGCATCAACGACTCGATCATGGAACAGCTGATCATGATCGACGCCGCGTACCGCGCCTCGGCGAAGCGCATCACCGCCGTGTGCCCGTTCTACGGTTACGCCCGTCAGGACCGCAAGGCAGAGGGCCGCGAGCCCATCACCGCCCGCATGGTGGCCGACCTGTTCAAGGCCGCCGGGGCCAAGCGGATGGTGAGCATCGACCTGCACAGCGGGCAGATCCAGGGCTTCTTCGAGGGCCCCGTCGACCACCTCACCGCGATGCCGGTGCTCGAGAACTACGTGCGCAACAACGCCACCCAGCCGGTGATCGTCGCCCCCGATGCCGGTCGCATCAAGGTGGCCGAGCGCATGGCCTCGCACCTCAGCGACATGGGCTCGGACCTCGCCTTCATCTACAAGCGTCGTCCGAAGGGCACCACGAACGTCGCCGAGGCCAAGGAGGTCATGGGCGACGTCGAAGGGCGCCTCTGCATCCTCAACGACGACATGATCGACTCGGGAGGCACCATCGTGTCGGCGGCCGAGGTGCTGATGGCCCGCGGTGCGAAGGAGGTGTGGGCGATGGCCACCCACGCCGTCTTGAGCGGCCCTGCCATCGAGCGCCTCGAGAAGTCCGTGATCTCGCGTGTGGTGCTCACCAACACCCTGCCGCTGCCGCCCGAGAAGCAGATCGACAAGATCCAGGTGCTGTCGATCGCGCCCCTGATCGCCGACGCTCTCAACGCCGTCTTCGACGACACCAGCGTCAGCGAGATCTTCGGCGGCGAGAACCAGAGTTGACCCGCGCGCCCGGGCGATTGTGGCCGGGCGTTCCCGCCGGTAGGCTCGACCGTCGTTCTATTGCGCCGACCACGAGGTCCTGACATGTCTGCCACCAAGCTTGCCGCCCAGCCCCGCACCGCTTCCGGTTCGGCCGCCGCCCGCCGCCTCCGCGCCGAGGGCCACATCCCCGGCGTCATCTACGGCCAGGGCATGCAGCCCATCAGCGTCTCGGTCGAGCGCCGCGACCTGCGTCTGGCGCTCGGCGGTGCCGCCGGGTCGAACACCGTGCTGTCGGTGGAAGTCGACGGGAAGGCCTACCCGGCCGTGGTGAAGGAGATGCAGCGTCATCCCATCAAGCGCACGGTCAGCCACATCGACTTCCTGACGGTCGACATGAACGAGGCTCTCACGGTGCAGGTGCCCGTGCGGCTCGAGGGCGAGGCCAAGGCCGTCGCCGGCGAGGGTGGTCTGGTCGACGCGGCCGTCGACACCATCGAGGTCAGCTGCACCCCGGCCAACATCCCGGCCGAGTTCGTGATCGACATCTCCGGCCTGCAGCCCGGCGACGTCATCCGCCTGGCCGACGTGAAGATGCCCAAGGGCGTCACCGCACTGGGCGACGCCGACATGGCAGTCGTCACCGCACTGCACGGCTCGGCCGGCGAGGCCGAGAGCGCTGCCGCGGCCGAGTGATCGACGCGATCGTCGTCGGTCTGGGAAATCCCGGGCGCGAGTACGCGCGAACGCGCCACAACGTGGGTGAAGAGGTCGTCGGCGTGCTCGCCGAACGCCTCGGCGAACGCCTGAAGCCCGGCCGTGACAAGGCGGCGATCGCCGAGACGCGCATCGGCGACAAGCGGGTCGTGCTCGCCTTCCCCAGCACCTACATGAACCTCAGCGGCGAGGCTGTCGGCGCCATGATGCGTCGCTACCGCGTCGATTCACCCGCACGGTTGATCGTCGTGCACGACGAGCTCGATCTGCCGCCCGGCGTGGTGCGGGTGAAGGTCGGGGGCGGCCTGGCAGGCAACAACGGCTTGCGCAGCATCACCCAGCACCTGAAGACGCAGGACTACGTGCGGGTGCGCATCGGAATCGGCAAACCGCCCACGAAGGAACGCGGTGCCGATCACGTGCTGTCCCGAGTCCCGAAGGCCGAGCGAGACCTGCTCGACGTCGCCGTGCAGGTGGCCGCCGACGCCGTCGAGATGATCGTGGGCCACGGCGCCGAGGCCGCCCAGCAACGCTTCAACTCCCTCTAGCCCCACGCGAACTTGAGTTCCTCGGGACAGGCCCACGCGAACTTTAGTTCCTCGGGACGGGTGGGGCACCCGATGCCAGCACCCACCGATACCCTGCTCGGCCGGATGTCGCTCTCCTCGCTCCCCCGCCTGCTGCGCACAGAGCCGGCCCTCACCCGCGCCATCGGCTCTGCCAGCGGGTTCGTGGCAGTGCCGGAGTCCGCCCGGGCGCTCGCCGTGGCGGCACTGGCGCAGTTGAGCGATCGCCGTCCGCTGGTGGTCGCGTGCCCCACCGGCACCGACGCAGGCCAGTTGTTCGACGACCTCAGCCAGTACATGCCGACCGGCGACGTCGCGTTGTTCCCTGCGTGGGAGACACTGCCGTTCGAGCGCGTCAGCCCCAGCGTGGAGACCATGGGGCGTCGGCTCGAACTGCTGTGGCGGCTCGCAGAGCCCGAACGCGCACCACGCATCATCGTGGCGGGCGTCCGCGCGCTGCTGCAACACCTCGGGCCGGAGGCGACGTCCATCGAGCCGGTGCACGTCCGCAAGGGAGCCGTGCTCGACCCCGATGCACTGCTGGCCCGCCTGGTGCGCGACGGCTACCGCCGCGAGGAATTGGTCGAGCACCGCGGTGAGGTCGCCCGACGCGGCGCCATCATCGACGTGTTCCCCAGCACCGCAGATGCCCCCATCCGCATCGACCTGTGGGGCGACGAGGTGGACCGCCTCACCGAGTTCGGGGTGAACGACCAGCGCAGCACGGTCGACCTCGACGAAGGGTTCGTCTTCCCGGCTCGCGAACTGGTGCCCACCGACGACGTGCGGGCCCGCGCCGCGCAGCTGGTCGGCGCCGAACCCTGGGGTCGCGAGCAATGGGAGCGCCTCGCCGAGGGTGCCCTGTTCGACGGGATGGAGAGTTGGCTGCCGTGGCTGGTGGACCAACCGTTGCTGCTCACCGACGTGCTGCCAGCAACCGCGAAGGTGGTGCTGGTGGAACCACGCCGGATGCGCGACCGGGCAGGCGACCTGCTGGCCGAGGAGGACGACCTGGCGCGCGCACTCGCCAGCACCTGGGGTCGCAGCCCCGAACTGGGTTTCCCCCGGCTGCACGCCGAACCCGACCGCCTGCTGTCGGCCGGCCAACAGGTGTGGACCGTCGCGAGCACTCCAGAGACCCCCGACTCTCCGATGGTGGGTGCCACCGGGTGGGGCCCCGTGGTGGGCGACGGCGAGGGGCTGGCCAACCGACTGCGAGAACTCCTGGTCGACAAGTACCGCGTGATCGTCGCTGCCGACGGACACGGCAGCGCGCAACGCCTTGCGTCCCTCCTGCTCGACCGCGGACTCGACTTCGGCATCGCAGGTCCCGACACCGATCTCACCCGGCCCGGGGGCTACATCACGGTCGCACCGCTGCATCGCGGATGCACCGTGCCGGAGGCGAAGTTGGCCGTCGTCGCCGAAGCCGATCTCACCGGCCGTCGACGCGCGCACCGCCAGCCGCGCCCACGCAAGCGGCAGGGAACCGGCCTGTTCGAGGACCTCAAGCCCGGCTACTACGTCGTGCACCACCAGCACGGCGTCGGCCAGTACCAAGGCATGGTGAAGCGCACCATCGGCGGCGTCGAACGCGACTACCTGCTGCTCGCCTACAAGGGCGGCGACAAGCTCTACGTGCCCAGCGACCAGATCGACCAGTTGCGCCAGTACGTCGGCGGCGAGGCCCCGGTGCTGCACCGTCTGGGCGGCGCTGACTTCGCCAAGTCGAAGAGCCGCGTCCGCAGTGCCGTGCGCGAGATCGCCCAGGAACTGGTGGTGCTGTACCAGCGCCGGGTGCACTCCGCGGGCCACGCGTTCGCGGCCGACAGCCCGTGGCAGGCCGAGATGGAGGAAGCCTTCCCCTACGTGGAGACGCCCGACCAGCGGGTGGCCATCGACGACATCAAGGCCGACATGGAACGCCCGGTTCCAATGGACCGCCTGGTGTGCGGCGACGTCGGATTCGGAAAGACCGAGGTGGCCATCCGAGCGGCCTTCAAGGCGATCCAAGACGGCAAACAGGTGGCGGTGCTGGCACCCACCACCCTGCTCGCGACGCAGCACGGCAACACGTTCGCCGACCGATTCTCCGGCTTCCCCATCCGTGTCGAGGTGCTGAGTCGTTTCCTCACCGCGAAGGAGGCCCGCACCGTGGTGGAGGGCCTGAAGTCCGGCGAGATCGACTGCGTGATCGGCACCCACCGGCTGCTGCAGGACGGCATCGTGTTCAAGGACCTCGGACTGCTGATCGTCGACGAGGAGCAGCGCTTCGGTGTGCAGGCCAAGGAGGCCATGAAGAAGCTGAAGACGAACGTCGACGTGCTCACGCTGTCGGCCACGCCCATCCCGCGCACGCTCGAGATGAGCCTCGTCGGCATCCGCGACCTCTCGCTGCTGCAGACCCCGCCGGCAGATCGCCAGCCCATCCTCACGTTCGTCGGCGGATACGACGAGCGGGTCGCCGTGGAGGCCATCCGCCGTGAACTGTTGCGCGAGGGTCAGGTGTTCTGGGTACACAATCGCGTGCAGACCATCGAGGCAGCAGCGGCCCGGCTGCGCGAACTGGTGCCAGAGGCACGCATCGCCATCGCCCACGGGAAGATGGACGAAGGGACGCTCGAACAGGCGGTGCTCGATTTCTGGGAGGGCCGCTTCGACGTGCTGGTGTGCACCACCATCATCGAGAGCGGCATCGACATGCCGACGGTGAACACCCTCGTGGTGGAACGCGCCGACCTGTTGGGGCTCGGGCAGATGCACCAGCTGCGTGGCCGTGTCGGCCGCAGCGGCAGTCGTGCATACGCCTACCTCTTCCACCCACCCGACGCTCGCCTGACCGAAGAGGCCTACGAGCGGCTGCGCACCATCGGCGAGGCCACCGAACTCGGCAGCGGCTTCAAGATCGCGATGCGCGACCTCGAGATCCGCGGCGCCGGCAACCTGCTGGGCGAGTCGCAGAGCGGCCACATCGCCGCGGTCGGCTACGACCTGTACTGCCAGATGGTGAACGAGGCCGTGGCCGAGATGAAGGGCGAGCCGGTGAAGGAGCCGTCGGAAGTGAAGCTCGACGTGCCCACCGACGCGTACCTGCCCGCCGACTACGTCACCAAGGAGGAACTGCGTCTGGAGGCCTACCGACGCCTCGCCGCCGTCACCTCGGCCGCCGAGGTCGCCGACATTCGTGCCGAGTGGGAGGACCGCTACGGTCCGGTGCCCCACCCCGCCGAAGCCCTGCTGATGGTCGGCGAGCTCCGTGCCGAGTGCCATCGCCTGGGCCTGAAGGACGTGCAACTCATGGGCAATCAGGCCAGGGTGGGGCCGATCCAGTTGAAGACCAGCGAGGAACTGCGGCTGCGTCGCCTCAGCCGCGACGCGCTGTACAAGACCGACCAACAGCAACTCGTTGTGCCCATCCGGCGGGGCACCGAGCCCGCCACCTTCCTCGTCGGGTTCCTTCGCGAACTGGTGCCCGCGGGCTGAGACGGCTCAGGCCGCGGTGAGGAAGTCGTTCCAGATGCTGTCGGCCCGAGGGTGCTGCATGACCCGCTCGTGCAGCAACTGACGCTGCTGCTCAGCCAGGAGCGCAGGCTGTTCGACCGTGGCCCAGCGCACGAGCCCGCCCCAGAAACGGTCGATCAGGTCGCTCCCGGCGATGTGCCCGCCGTCCACGGTGCGGAACGTCACCGACGCACACTCACCGAGATAGAGCCGTAGTGACCGCACATGGATCTCCTCGTCGGTTCGGATGCGTTCCACGATCTCGGCGGCTTCCTCGGCCTGGGCGCGGCGGTCGACGAACAGGTCGGGGCTGCGCAGCAGTTCCTGGGTGGCCGCGAAACCGATCTCGGCACGGAACTCGATGACGAGCAGGTTCATGAGCAGCGACAACAAACCCTCGACCGCCGGCGACACCTCTGGCATGAAGCGGCGGCCGACCTCCGGACGACTGATCGTCTCCGGCGGGTCCACATCGGGATAGGCGCCCTCCCCGAACGCGAGGTCGCGCGCCACGAACCACATCTCATCGTGCGCCCCCACACCCTCGAGCCCGCCCTCGTCGAGACCGTGCGCCTTCAGCAGTCCCTTGCCGAGGTGGCCGATCGCCATCTGCGAGATGTCGTCGACGATGTGCGGTTCCAGGGACGGGAACTCGACCTCGGCCAGCAGCCGACCCTTCGCCTCGATCTTGCCGGTGATCGTCAACGTGTTCCAGAACGTCTGACCGAGACCGTTGCGCAACAGCACCTTGCTCTGCGCCACCGACGGCAGTCGCACGCCACCGAGCAGCGAGGCATCCGCGTCGAGCAGCGCGCCCCCGCGCTCGATGAGGACGGCCTCCCAGGCCCGGAGGGCCGGTTCGCGCACCAGCGCGCGCGGCGGCTGGTAGGTGCCGTCGGGAAGAAACCCACCGTGCATGCGCCGGCCGGCGACCACGTGAGGAGCGAGATCGGGGTGGTCGAGCATCAGCTCGGCCTCGGTGAACACGAACGCCATACCACGAGCGTAGGCCGCGGAAGGCCCCCGATGGCTAGCCTTGCGAGCACCATGAGCCAGTTGAAGACCCGCCTCCAGGCCCTGTCGTTGCTCGACCGCGCCTTCTCCGCCCTCACCGATGCCGAACTCGATGCACTGGTCGCCGCCCTGCCCGACGATCACCGAGAGGTGGTCGACGAGGCGTGCGGCGCCCGGGAAGGCGGCTTCGCGGACCACGCCGCGCGTGTGACCGCCGTGCGCACCACGGCCGCCCGCGGCCGTCTGAGCGGGCACCTCGAGCAACTGTCCACGCTGCTCACCGACACGTCGCTGGCGAAGTGCGTGGAACTGCTGGGCGACAATGCCGACAACCCCACCGAGCCGCAATTGCTCGAGGTCACCCCTGCCCTGATCGAGGAGTTCGGTGTCGGCGCGGTGCGCCTGATGCTCGCGTCGTCGGTGGCCGGCGAGGCCGCCGCGTCGGTGATGTTGACCCGCGTGCTCAAGCACGAACCCGTGCTGGCCGTGCCGGCGGCCGAGGCACCCGCGGTCGAGTTGCTGCCCGCGCCGAAGGCCGACGACGACGTGAAGGCGCGCCGCAAGGCGTTGAAGGAGAAGAAGCAGGCCGAGGCCCGCAACCGGCGCGAGCAGCAGCTCCGTGCCGCGAAGCGGGCCTGACAGCGTCAGATCGGCAGCGTGGCTGCGCCCTGCTCGTGGCGCAGCAACCATGACTTCGCCTCGATGCCACCCGCGAACCCCGTGAGCGCGCCAGTGCTGCCCACCACTCGGTGGCACGGCACGATGATGCTGATCGGATTGCGGCCGTTCGCTGCTCCGACCGCACGCGACTTGTTGCGGTCGCCCAGTCGCGATGCTTGTTCGCCGTAGGTGATCGTGGTGCCGTACGGGATGACACGCAGCACCTGCCACACCTGCAGCTGGAACTCGGTGCCCACCGGGTCGAGCGGCAGGTCGAACCGCTGACGCGACCCAGCGAAGTACTCCTGCAGTTGGCGTCTCGTCTCGACGAGCAACCGCGCCGCTGCGGACGCGGTGTGCTCCTCGCCCATCGGCACCGTGCCCGGCAGCACCACCCGTGTCGCAGGTTCGTCGGGCCACAGCACGGCCCGCAGCCCACGGCCACCCGCCACCAGTGTCAGCACCCCCACCGGACTGTCGAGTGTCGTGCTCAGCAGTTCGTCCATCGGTTCCTCCTCCTTCGGATGCACGGCTTCGTTCACAGCGACGCCCACAGATGATGCAGCGCGTACGACCGCCACGGCCGCCAGCGTTCCGCCGCAGCCCCCGCCGAACGCGGATCAC
>JBJTXX010000373.1:0-5307 GCA_046082485.1 Actinomycetota bacterium | reverse complement strand
CGCAGCACCGTCGGCCAGATTGCCGTCACCACGGCGAATGTCGCCAGCAGCAGGGCGCACGCCACCTTCCACAGGTGCGAGAGTGGCGTTGCCGGCCATGCCGCCAGATGATGCTCGTTCATGAGCGTTCCAGCCCCCGAGGGGCTTGGGTCAGCAAGCGTACGAGTCGGTGGTGGGTGAGGTGCGGTCCCACGCGGTGAGGGCACCGCTGGCGCTGATCCGGGACTTGGTTGCGAGTTCCTCGTACGAGGATTCGGTGCTGATGCACGCCACGGTTGCGGTCGTGATCGACGCCGACTTGCCAGCCAGCATCGCGACCGTCTTCTTCTGGAATGCCACTTCGACGCGGGAGTCCTCGGTGATGCCGTCCATCTCCACGACGCCGTACTCCAGCACCACGGTCGTGGCCACCGTGCACGAGATGGTGACCGACGAGGTGATGAAGCCGCTGCGTAGCGACGGCGAGTTCGACTTCACGCTGCAGGTGCCCTTGCCGACCGTCAGTGTCATGTCGGCATGGGCCGTGGGCGCGCCGAAGAGGAAGGGCAGAAGCCCTGCTCCCAGGGTAAGGAAGCGCACGTCCCTCCACGGCATGAGTCTTTTCTACCCCAAATGGCGAGGCTAGACCACCCAGTGCGAGGTTTTCGTCGGCAATCTTCATGTTTGCTCCACAAAAGGTGGACGCTGCGTGGTTTCCACAGCACCTAAGGCGATGATCAACAGGCGTAACTGTCGTTCGCCGGGGCGGTGCGATCGAAGGGGGACACGATTCCCGACAGGCTGACCCTGGCCTTGGTCGCGTATTCCTCGTTGCCGGTCTCGGTGCTGATGCACGTGGCGGTGTTGGTCGGAATGGTGACGGTGACGTTCTTGGTCAGGGTCTGGGTGATTCTCTTGTTCACCATCAGCACCGTCTGGTCCTCAAGGGTGCCGTCGAGTTCGACCACGGTCAACTCGATGGTCGCCAATGCGGTGGCGGTGCAGACCACGGTGACCGAACCGGTCAGCTGTTTGGTGGCGCTGAGTGTGGGTGCCTTCGCCGTGATGGTGCACTTGGTGGCGCCCGACGTCGCGGACTGGACGGCTCGTGCCGGAGCGTCGCCGACCGCTCCGACCACGACGACCGCAGCCAGAACGGCGCGGGGGAGGGCGCGGCGCATCCTCAGCACGAGAAGGAGTCCCTTCTGGGCATCGTCCGATCGAACGCCGACATCAGCCCTGACAGGCTGACCCGGGCCTTGGTGGCGTATTCCTCGTTGCCCGGTTCGGTGTTCACGCAGGTGCGTGCCGTCGTGGAGAACGTGAACGACTCGTTCTTGGTCAGCGTCTGGGTGAGCACCTTGGTGCCGGTGATCACGGTGGGGTCCTCGACGGTGCCGTCGAGTTCGACGACGGTCACCTCCACGGTCACGAGGGCTGTGCTGGAGCACCGCACGGTCACGGTGCCGACGAGGCGCGATGCGAAGCCGATCGTGGGCGGGTTCGCCGTGATGCGGCACTTCGTGCTGCCTGCGGAGAGGTTGGTGGCGGCAGCGACGCCGGCGGCGGGGGCGACGAGCGACGTAACAATCGCCGCCCTGAGGATCCGCCTGATGGTGCCGCTCATGGTTCCCTTGTACTCCGGTCGGTCAGTCATGTCCAGTTACCTTGGTCACGTCCCGGTGGCCATCTCGAGCAGGTCGAGGAACTGGCGGAGGTCGAATGGCTTGGTGATGTAGCGATTGGCGCCGAGCTCGGTGGCGCGAAGGGCGCTGTCCTGGGTGGCATCGGCGCTGAGGATGAACACCGGCATGTCGGCGAGGCTCGGATCGGAGCGGATGTGACGAAGCACGTCGAACCCGGTCCCGTCCGGCAGGTTCAGGTCGAGGATGACAAGGGCAGGACGTTCCGCGTCGAGTGCGGCGATGCCCTCAGCCACGGTGGGCGCAACGCGCAGCGACCTGCCGGGCAAGAGGGCGACGATGTTCTCGATCAGCGTCGCGTTCAACGGCTCGTTCTCGACGTAGAGGACGAGACCGGATCGGGGTTCGTCGGTGGTGGGCCCCGACACTTGTGTGTCTGCGTCGCCGGGAGTGCCCATGGTTTCCGGCGCAGCGAGAAGGGTGAGGGTGAAGGTGGCGCCTTCGGCAGGGTTCGACACGAGGGTGATCGTGCCTCCCATCGCCCGCGCGAATCCGTCGGCGATGGTGAGGCCGAGACCGGTCCCGCCGCTCGCCCCAGTCGAGGCCCGCTCGAAGGGAAGGAACACCCGCTCGCGTTCGGAGGCGGGAACTCCCGGCCCTTCGTCCGTCACGGAGCAGCGGACGACACCGTCGCCCTGTTCCGTGCTGACGGTGACCGTTCTGCTGTTGCCGCCGTGACGGATTGCGTTGGTCAACAGGTTCACGAGGACCTGCACGACCCGGCGACGGTCGCCGAGGATCGTTGCGTCGCCGACCGTGGCGGAGATGTTCACGCTGGCCTCGCGAGCGGATGCGTCGACCAGCGTGACCGCGTCGGCGACCGCCGACGCGACGGAGACCGGCAGGGCCTCGACCTCGAGCGCGCCGGAGTTCGTGCGAGCGAGGTCGAGCAGGTCGCGGGCGAGTGCAGCGACATGCTCGGTCGCCGAGCGGATGTGGCCCACGAGTGTGCGCTGGGTGGGGTCGGTGATGCCCTGCTCCAGCAGTTGGGCGAACCCGTCGATCGTGTTCAACGGGGTGCGCAGTTCGTGGCTGACCCACGACAGCAGGCGGCTTGCGCTGCTGGCCGACTGCTCGGCCTGATCGAGCGCTGCGGTGGTGGCCGCTGCTCGCGAGGCAAGGTCGCTGACATCGGTGACGGCGGCCACACTGCCGATGACGGCGCCGTGCTCGAGGATCGGACTGGCCTGGATGCGCACGTGCACCAGGCGTCCCTCCGCCCCTCGCAGTTGGGCGTCGTAGGAATCGCTGCGTCCTTCACCGCGACGTCGCAGGCCCTGCAGCACCTTCGGTTGGTCGGCCGGATCCACGAAGTCGAGCAATGGGCGCCCGAGCAGCACCGCCGCCTCGAGCCCCAGCATCTCATGCATGCGGTGGTTGGCGTAGGTGGTGATGCCGTCGCGGTCGAGCGTCCAGACACCGGCCTGCAACGCCTCGACGACGGATCCGATCGCATCCACCTGTTCCGGACCTCCCACCCGTTCGAGGATAGCCCTAGTTGGATAGGGTTGTGGTCGCGCCGCCGCACAGAGTGAATCCACCCGAATGAACGAAGCCACACTGTCCACCGCAGTCAGCACCGACTCCCTCGCACCCACCGCGTTCGCGGTGGTGGAGGACGGCCGCCTGCTGATCGACAGCGAGGCACTGGACCAGGCGGTGTACCAGTACCGTCCGGTCCTCGACGAGGCAGGGGAGCGCATCGTCGACCTCTACATCGAGCGGTTGAACGAGGCAGCGCGACGGCTCACGTTGGCCACCCACATCACAGAGGGGAGGCTCGCCTCCGAGGTCTACGTCGATCTCGAGAAGGCGCTCGATGCCGCCACGGCGGCGTGGCACGGCAATCGCACTGCCACGTACCACATCGAGCGCCGGGGCATCGTCGGCGGGCTGCCGTTCGTGGTGCACTACGAGATCGCGACGATGCGAGCTGGCGACCACCTGGTGCAGGTGTCGGTCGACCACACCGCCGTGAGCGAACTCGCCAGCGTCGATGCCCGGTTCAGGCTGATGGCGGAGGCCAACAACGACGGTCTGATGCTGCTGGCCATCGACCCGGAGCACGACGTGCCTGTGCTGGTGTACGCCAACGCGGCGGCGCTGCGCACCGAGCCGCGCCTGCGAGTGGGTAGTGCGTTGCCACCGCACCTGGCCGACCAGTTCGACGACGTGCTCCTCGAACTGACGTCGAACCGACCGGTGCGCCGTTATGGCGAGCATGAGCTGCCCTCGCGTCGCATGGAGGTCGAGCTGGTCTTCGCCGAGGCAGGTGACGACCAGGTGCTGGTGACGATGCGCGAACTGAGCGATACCGAGGTGGCCCGAGCGGCGCTCGAGCGCAGCGACCGCATACCGGCAGCCCTCGGCGAGGGGGCGTTCGGCACCATCGCGGTCTACGAGCCCCAGTACCGGCGTGGCGAACTGTTCGACCTGCTGCCCACATGGAAATCCAGCGGGCACGAGACCGCGACCGAGGGGGTGGCGCCTCTGCAACCCGCGGCCGTTCTCTCCGCCACCGACCTCGTGGACATGGCGCGCCAGATGCTGGTGACCGGGGAGCACCGGCGGTCCGGCTGGGTGTCGATGGTGATGGACGGGAGCGAACGCAGCGTCGAGTTCACCCTCGTGCTCGCCGGGGACCGCTTCGTGCTCGAGTTCGTGGAGCGCACCGCCGAATTGGCTGCGCAGACAACCCTCGCGATGGCCGAGGCAGGCGCGGAGGCGCAGCGGAACTTCCTCTCGCGCGTCTCGCACGAACTTCGCACCCCGCTGAACGTGATCCACGGCTACAGCCAGCTGCTCGGGGCTGCCGGGCTGCCCGAGCGGTCGGCCGGCCACGTCCGTCACATCGAGGAGGGTGTCGAACGGATGGTGCAGGTTGTCGACGACCTGCTGTTGCTCGGTCAACTCGACCACGGTCTGGTGCGGCTCGACCGGTCGCCGGTCGCGACGGCCCAACTGATCGACAGCGTCCTCGAGGCCTCGCGGAGCGCATCGTGGTGGGTGGACGGAGCGCTGCTGCGCAGCGACGAGCCGGGGCCGCTGGGCGCTGTCGTCGACACCGACCCGACGCACTTCGTCAGCATGGCCCTCATGGTCGCGGAGGCGTCGTCGGCGGTGCACCCCGGCATCGAGGTGGGAACGTTCCTGCGTGGTGCGCGCGCCGGTTTGAGGTTCACCGCACCCGACCACTCCGAGGTCGTGCGTTCGGTGTGGCGGCCCTTCCTGCACCAGCACGCGCTGCCGGGTTCCGGCATGGGGCTTGCAGTGGCGCGGGGCATCGCCGGCTTCCTCGGTGTCTCGCTGGAACTGCGCGACGACACCCGACCCGGCTGTGTGTCGTTGGTGCTGCTCACCCACATCGCGGGCTAGGTTCGCCCCGTGTCGCGGCTCGATCGCATCTGGAACGGTTGGCGCGCCGCCTACGTCAACGAGGCCGGTGACGCTGGCAGTCCCACCGACGGCAGCGTGTTCACGCGGATACTGGGGTCGGGGATGACCGACGCCGAGACGCACATCGTGCACCGCGGTGACAAGGTGTTCGCGATCCTCAACGCGTTCCCGTACACCTCGGGGCACCTGTTGGTGCTGCCCTACCGCGAGGTCGCGGACCTCGAGGACC
>JBJTXX010000372.1:0-4261 GCA_046082485.1 Actinomycetota bacterium | reverse complement strand
GCCATCCTGGCGCGCGGCTGCAGAGCGTACCGTGACTCGGACGCTGCCGGCGGGCTCGTCTTGCTCATGTTGAACCACGTGAACCGTCGTGCCGGGTGGCTGCTGCCGCCGCCGGTGCTCAGTCGCCGCACCGAGGTGATGGGACTGCAGCCCTCGCAGTCGGTGGCCACGCGCAGCATCCGTCTGGAACGCAAGGGTGGTCTGTGGACGGTGAACGGCAACACGTGGGCAACCGTGGTCGACAGCGGCTACAGCCACGTCGAGGCGACCGGCAAGCTGCACGACACCGAGATCTGGGAACTGCGCAACAACTCTGGTGGCTGGTTCCACCCCACCCACCTCCACCTCGTCGACTTCAAGATCCTCACCCGCAACGGCCGTCCTCCCCTCCCGTACGAACTGGGGCCGAAGGACACCGTGTACCTGGGCGAGAACGAGGTGGTGCGGGTGTTGCTGCGCTACGAGCACGTCGGCAAGTACATGATCCACTGCCACAACCTGCTGCACGAGGACCACGACATGATGAGCCAGTACGAAGTGGTGGCTCCCGATGCCGTGGGCGACGACCCCTTGACCGCTGCCGTGCCGAAGAGCCTCGACTTCGAGCCGTTCGACCTGCTCTGATTGCGGCCCTACTGGGCGAGTGCCTGATCGAGCGTGACCATCAGGTCGGCACGGGCGCGGGCGACACGGCTGCGCACCGTGCCGATCGGGCACGCCATCACCTCGGCAGCTTCCTCGTAGCTGAGGCCCATGACCTGGGTGAGTACGAAGGCCTCGCGCCGGTCCGGCGACAGGCCGTCGAGCAGTTCCTCCACTGAGCGGTCGTCGAGCTCCGCCGCGGGGGCGACCGCCTGCAGACGGTCGAGGCGATCCGCCAGACGGCGGGCACGCTGCCGGCGGCGCACGTCGTCGGCGCAGACGCGGCGGGCGATCGACAGGATCCACGCCTGCACCGGCACCTCGAAGCGGAAACCGGGCAGCGACTTGAGTGCACGCAGGTAGGTCTCCTGCACGAGGTCTTCCTCGACGCCGGCCGAGCCGAGCGCGGAGCACAGCCGCCAGACCGCAGGCTGGGTCTCGCGCACGATGTGCGCCACGGCCACGTCGTCGCCCTCGAGGGCGGCGTCGACATATCGGTGCAAGGGATCGGGGGCCCGCATGGGGAGTAGTCTGGCGTCCGGCACCGATCTGATCAACGACTCGGGAAAAGATGGGTCGTACTACCCAGGAACTAACGCCTTCGGTCCGACGACTGGAGCACCATGAGCTGCGAACCCTGGCAGGCCGCCATCTCGGCCATCGTCGACGGTGAGGAACCGGGCGTGGAACCGCGCATGCTCGAGGCGCACCTCTCCCACTGCCCCGCATGCCGCTCGTTCGACGCAGCGCTGCGTGGTGTGGCGGCCCCGCAGCTGGAGGCCGCTGCGTCGACGCCCGACATCACCCAGCGGATGGTCCGACTGAACAGGGTCGCCGACCGCGCCGGCAGTCTCAGCATCGCCCGCGTCCTCCTGGCGGTGGTCGCCGTGGAGGTGATGGTGCTCTCGCTGCGCGATCTCGTGCTGGGCGATGCCTCCGACGCGTTCACCCACGCGACACGGCACCTCGGCGCCTTCTCCTTCGCCTACGGCGTCGGCCTGCTGGTGGTGGTGGTGCGCCCTGCCCGGGCCCGCACGATGCTGCCGGTGGCGGCGGTGCTCGCCGGGGCGCTGCTGATCACCGCCGTCATCGATCTCGTCAGCGGCAACATCCCGCTCATCGGCGAGGCCACCCACCTGCCCGAACTGTTCAGCGTGTTCCTGATCTGGCTGCTGGCGGTTCCGTCGCCGCGACGGGCGAAGGCGGCAGCACAGTCAGACCGGGGCCTCCACGCGGCGTAGCGGTCGCTGCATCGGCGGCTGGTGGTCCCACAGGTCGGCGAGCAGGTCGCTGCGCACCGTGGCATGGGCAGGGTCGTCCCACAGGTTCACCCGTTGCAGCGGATCCTCGTCGAGCCGGTACATCTCGCCCTCGGTGCCGTCGTGGCTGAAGCCTCGCTGATACGTGGTGCACACCCAGACGTCACGGGCGATGGTGCGCAGGTGCACGTCGACCCCGAACAGTTCGCTGTCCCACTCGGTGAGGCTGCGCTCGAAGCCACGGGCGTCAGCGTCGGAATCGTCGCTGGGCAGCGGCTTGCCCTCCATCCACTCGGGCACGCCGAGGCCGGCGATGCGGCAGAACGTGGGGGCGAGGTCGACCAGGCCGACCGGTCGGGTGACGGTGCTGGCCGATGCACCTGCCGACGGCGCCGGCCGCCACACCAATGGCAGGCGCATCAACGCATCGACGTGGTAGGGCCCCTTGAACAACAGGCCGAAGTCGCCCTGCAGTTCGCCATGGTCGGTGGTGAAGACCACGTCGACGTCGTCGCCCCAGCCGCGGGTGGCAATGGCCTGCATCACACGGCCGAGCGCCTCGTCGATCAGTTCGCACTCGATGGCGTTGCGGGCATTCACCTCGCGCACCTGTTCGGCGGTGAGGGTGGCCGGCACCCAGTTCGCCGGAGCCTCGTAGTTGCTGACCAGACGGCCGTCGTACCACGCCCGCCAGTGGCGGGGCTTGCCGTCGAGGATGGCCTCGCGCTCGGCCGCCGTCTGCGGGTAGCCGGCGGGCAGCGGCACGTCGCGCCAGTCGACGCGGCCGAGTTCGCTCTTGGGCGGGTCCCAGGGATGATGCGGGTCGGGGAAGCTCATCCAGCAGAACCAGTCGTCGGCAGCGTCGAGCGAATCGAGCCACGAGATCGTGCGGTCGGCAACCCAGTCGGTGTGGTACCACTCCTTCGGGATCGCGTTGTCCCACACCTGCGGGGCGCCCGTGTCACCACCGCCGAGTGCATTCACCTCCAGCGCTCCGTCGAGCACCGGGTAGAACATGCCCACTGCCTCGGGGTGGTTGGCCGTCAGCCAACGGGCGTAGTGCAGCATGCCCTGGCCTCCGTGGGTGGCGGCCTCGAAGTGCTCGAACCCCCGGTGCGTGAGCCCGGCGGTGAGCGGTTCGCGAGAGAGCCGGTTCTCGGTGAACCGCAGGAACGGGTCGAGGAACGGCTCGAAGTGCGGCTTCCCGATCAGTGCCGTGCGGTAGCCGGCATCGTGCAACACCTGCGCCACCGATGGCGCATCGACGGGCAGTGGCACGCCGTTCATCCACACGCCGTGCGTGCTGACGTGCTGGCCGGTGATCATCGTGCTGCGCGACGGCATGCACACCACGCTCTGGGGCTGCGCCCGTTCGTAGCGGTGACCCTGGGCGGCGAGGGCATCGATCACCGGCGTGCGGGCGATGGTGCCACCGTTGCAGCCGATCGCGTCGTATCGCTGCTGGTCGGTGGTGACGAAGAGGATCTTGCGGCCCATCAGTGCTCCTGTTCCATCTGACGCTTGAGTTCCTCGAGCGCGCCTGCGGTGCCACCGGCGATCGTGAGGGCCATCGTGCGCGGATCGGCCTCGGTGCTGTACACCACGAGGCATTCGTCGGGCGCCAGTTCGATGACGTCGATCGTGCCGCGGTGGTGCTGGAAGATCGGCGCGGTGATGCGGTACTGGAACCGCCGCAGACGCGCGTCGTTCACCAGGATCTTCTCTGGCATCGGGATGCCAGAGCCCAGCACGATCACGCGGTTGTCGCCGTCGACCTGGCACGAGGTGATGCCGGGGAACCACGTGTGCAGCCCGGCTGCGTCGCCGACCCTGGCCCACACGTCATCCGCTGATCGTCGGATGCGGATCTCGTGCCGCAGGCTCCCCAATGTCATGACAGTCAGCCTGACACAAGTCGGCGTGCCCAAGCCACCGCGTGGTGCACCGAACCGGTGAAGGCCGTGCCCTTCCACGCGATGTCGAACGCCGTGCCGTGGTCCACGCTCGTGCGGACCACGGGCAGACCGAGCGTGGTGTTGACGGCGGAGTCGAACGCCAGCGCTTTCATCGGGATCAAGGCTTGGTCGTGATACATGCAGATGAAGGCGTCTGTCTCGCGACGGCGCGCGGGCAGAAACGCGGTGTCCGGCGAGAGCGGGCCGACGACGTTCATGCCTGCACGTCGCGCGGCCTCGACTGCCGGCGCGATAATGCGCTCCTCCTCGCCACGCCCAAACAACCCGTGCTCGCCCGCGTGCGGATTCAAACCCAGCATCGCGAGTCGCGGCGCACGCCCGCGCTGCCGGCGGACGGCCGCGGCGGTCAGCTCAATCACGTCGAGGATGCGCTGCGTGGTCAGC
>JBJTXX010000371.1:0-5902 GCA_046082485.1 Actinomycetota bacterium | reverse complement strand
AGCACCCACTGCTGCTCGCCCACACCCTCCGAGCGCAGCGGCGAGCGGCCCAACTGCTCGCGCACCGACTCCTCGACGGCATCGACCACGGTCTTCACCAGTCGACGGTTACTGGCGCTGCAGATCACGAAGTAGTCGGTGACCTGCAGCACCTCCCCCACGGCCAGCACCAACGTCTGCTCGGCCTTCCTTTCGTCGGCGGCCCGGGCGGCCGCACAGGCCAGGTCACGGGCGGCGGCCTCGGAAGCGGTGAGCGACATCAGGGCAGTGTGGAGGAGGTCGTGGTCGATGGCAACGTGGCATCGACCGGACGGTTCAGGTAATCGGTGCCGAGCACGAACGTCACGTCGATGCCTTCCAGCCGCGTCTCGGGCTCCGTCAACTGCACCGAGCCCACGAGCCCCTCGGCCCCTGCGGTCAGTTCGCGGAACCGCGCATCGGCGAGCGAGAGGGAGGTGGCCGTCTGCGATGGGCCGTCGAGGTAGACCCGTTGCACGTTCGCACCGAGGTACAGCAGCGCGCCGATGAAGCTCTTCACCTTGTCGTCGTATCCGCGGGGCGCGATGACCTCGAAGCTGAGCCCGGTCGAGGTGGCCGACACGTTGCTGGGGGCGATGGAGGCGAACACCATCATCGCCTCGGCGCGGTCGAGCACCTCGACGTCGCGGCCCAGCGACGACTCACCCTCGGGCAGCGGCACCGCCGGCAGGCCCCGGAACGCCACCGGCCCCGCGTACACACGGGCCAGCACGTCGTCGAACGTGGTGGGAGCCGCAGTGTCGGGGCCCGCCATGCGACCGTCGGCGACCGCTGCCGCAACACCCGCCCACACGGCCTCGACCAACGGGCGGCGCTGGGCTTCCAGCAGGTCGGGGTCGTGGGCGTTCAACACCTGGGCGGCCTGCGTGCCGGTCAGGGCGACGGTGCCTGCGGGGAACAGCGGCACCTCCGAGCCGTCGTCGGCCACCTCGCGCACCGCCGAGGGCAGGTCGACGGCGATGGGCTCCACCGGGACGAGCGCTGCAGAGAGCTGCAGCTGCGTGGCCACGAGGAACTGGTCGACCGTCAGCGACAGCACGCTCTCGACGGCCTGCACCAACGACTCGGCTCCACCGTCCTCGTACACCTGGGTGAGCGGGATGCGCATGTCCTCGACTCCGCCGGCCGTGTCGGACGACACCGGCACACTGACGATGCTGCCGCCCTTCACGTCACCCGGCCGCCACACGAACACGGCGATGCTCGTGAGGCGGTTTGCGCCGTCGACCGAAGCCAGCATGCCGACCGGCGTCACCGGCAACTGCTCGGCGTCGACCGACGCGTCCTTGGCGCCCTCGTAGCGCACGAGCGCCTTGGCGCCGCCGTAGACCAGTGCACCGACCGCCAGCAGCACCACCAGACCGAGCAGACCGGCCGTGGCGGTGCGACGGCGCCGCACCTTCGGGATCGCGCTCACTCGGCGTCCTCGTACAGGCGCATCCGGCGCACCACGTCGAGGACGGGCTCGGTGACCAGGAAATCCATCGGGCGGCCGTCGCGCACCCGCGCACGCAGGTCGCTGCTCGACACCTCGAGATGGGGCACCTCGACGCGGAACCAGGTGAACTGCGCGGGCAGCTCCACGGGGGCTCCGGGCCGGTCGACCACCACCAGCCTCGACCGGTCGGCCACCTCCTGGTAGCGCTCCCAGGTCTCGAAACCGGCTGCCGCGTCATCTCCCATGATCGTGAACAGTGTGGCGTCGGGGAACTGCTCGGCAAGACCCGCAAGAGTGTCGGCCGTGTAGCTGGGGCCGCTGCGGTCGAGTTCGAGCCTGCCGGCCTCGAGGCCCGGCACGTCGGCGACGGCCGCCTCGACCATGGCGAGCCGCAACGCCGCCGGTGTGATGGCCCGGGTGCCGGCCTTCTGCCACGGCACGTTCGCCACCATCAGCACGACGACGTCGAGCGACAGCGCATGGCGCACGTTGACCGCCGTCACGAGGTGCCCGACGTGCGGGGGGTCGAACGTGCCCCCGAACAGACCGATACGAGCAGGCACAGCCGACGAGTGTACGAGTGGTCGGACGACTCGGAGCGGCAGGCCGAGTGTCAAGGAGTCGTCAAAATCATTCCGACACGACAAGGCTTGACCGATGTAGTACTGTAACGCGTTCCCCTACAGCGGTGCGCTCGCGCGCTGCGTCACATCGGAAGCCGTGCGTCGCGTCTTGTGCCGTACGACACCTTCCCTCGCGGAATCCGGACACGAAACGACAAGTTGAGAACGACTGCCATGAATGACTCAATCGGACTGTACCTGAACGACATCGGAAAGGTTTCCCTCCTCAACGCGGAGGAGGAGCGCGAACTGTCGCGCGCCATCGAGGCCGGCCGCGACGCTGCCGAGCGCCTCGCCAACGGCGAGAAGGGCGCTGCCCTCAAGGCATCGGTGGCCAAGGCTGCCGCCGCCAAGGATCGCTTCATCCGCGCCAACCTGCGCCTCGTCGTGAGCATCGCCCGCCGCTACCCCCTGCCCCAGGGCATGGACCTGCTCGACCTCATCCAGGAGGGCAACCTGGGCCTCGAGCACGCCGTCGACAAGTTCGACTGGCGCCGCGGCTTCAAGTTCTCCACCTATGCCACCTTCTGGATCCGCCAGGCCATCGGCCGTGCACTCGACCAGAAGGCAAGCCTCATCCGCATCCCCGGCGACCGCTCGGCCAGCCTGCGCGCTGCGTTGCGCCAGGCCAGCGGCGACGGCGAGACGCTCGACCTCGGCAACGCCGAACTGCACCGCCTCACCACCCCCGTGTCGCTCGACAAGACCATCGGCGACGATGGTGACGCCACGCTGGGCGACCTGATGGCGAACGGCGACGTCACCCCCGAGGACGCCGTGATGGCCCGTGAGGACACCCTGCAACTCGACAAGTTGCTCGACAAGCTCGACAAGCGTGCCCGCTACGCCGTGGAGGCCCGATTCGGCCTGCTCGACGGCGAGCGCAAGAGCTTCCGCGAGGTCGGTGAGACCCTCGGCGTCACTGCCGAGGCCGCCCGTCGTCTGGTCAGCCGGGCCGTTGCCTCGCTGAAGGACGACGCTCCGATGTTCCTGGGCGCCTGAGCCCCGGTCGGTTTCCCGACCCCTCTGCGTAGGCTTGAGCCGTGCCGACGACGTGGTCTCCCACTTCCTGGCAGGCCTTCCCTGTCCAACAGCAACCCGAGTGGCCCGATGAGGGTGCGCTCGACCGTGCGCTGAAGCAGATCGCGTCCTATCCCCCGTTGGTGTTCGCTGGCGAGGCGAGGGCGCTGCAGGGCTCGTTGGCCCAGGTCGCTGCAGGCAACGCCTTCCTGCTGCAGGCGGGCGACTGTGCGGAGAGCTTCGAGGAGTTCTCGGCGGTCAACATCCGCGAGAAGTTGCGCGTCATCCTGCAGATGTCGGTGGTGCTCACCTATTCGCTCGGTGTTCCGGTGGTGAAGGTGGGACGCATCGCCGGCCAGTTCGCGAAGCCGCGATCCAGTTCGTTCGAGAAGGTGGGCGACCACACGCTGCCCAGTTTCCGCGGGCACATCGTGAACGGCGATGTATTCACCGAGAGCGCCCGCATTCCCGACCCCGAACGTCTGGTGCAGGCCTACAACCAGTCGGCCAGCACGCTGAACCTGTTGCGTGCGTTCACCAAGGGCGGCTTCGCCGACCTCGGCCGAGTGCACGCCTGGAACCAGGAGTTCGTGGCCAGCAGCCCCGAGGGTCAGCGTTACGAGCAACTCGCCGGCGAGATCGACCGTGCACTGCGGTTCATGCGGGCATGCGGCGTCGACACCGAGGCCACGCACGACCTGCACGAGACCAACGTCTACACCAGTCACGAGGCGCTGCTGCTCTGCTACGAGGAAGCCCTCACCCGGCAGGACAGCCTGACGGGCGGTTGGTACGACTGCTCGGCACACATGCTCTGGATCGGCGAGCGCACCCGCCAACTCGACGGCGCCCACATCGAGTTCCTGCGCGGCGTGGGCAACCCCATCGGCTGCAAGGTGGGCCCCACCACCGACGCCGCGTTCGTGCTCGAACTGTGCGAGAAGCTGAACCCGGCCCGCATTCCCGGGCGGCTCACGCTCATCAGCCGCATGGGCGCCGACAAGGTGGAGGACAGCCTGCGACCGCTGCTGCGTGCCGTCCGCAACGCCGGCCACCCGGTGGTGTGGGCCTGCGACCCCATGCACGGCAACACCATCACCAGCGCCGGCGGCCGCAAGACCCGCACGTTCGACGCCATCTGCGCGGAGATCGACGGCTTCGTGCGCGCCCACCACGCCGAGGGCACATGGCCCGGCGGCATCCACGTGGAACTGACGGGCGACAACGTCACCGAATGCATCGGCGGAGCCGATCGCATCCTCGACAGCCAGCTCGACGACCGCTACCAGACGGTGTGCGACCCGCGGCTGAACGGCCGACAGAGCCTCGACCTCGCGTTCCACGTCGCCGAGGTGCTGCGCAACGCCGGTCTCGCCTGAGGCGCCGTGCAGGCACTGCGGCTGACTGCCGCTTGGCCGGTGCCGACGGTGGCGGCCGCCGCCGTCACCCCTGACGGCACCGTGCACGCCACCGGTCCGACCGGGCACCTCTTCCGCATCGCGTCGATCAGCAAGATGCTGGTCGGCTGGGCGACGCTGCTCGCCTGCGAGGAGGGCATCGTGCACCTCGACCGGCCCGAGGGCCAGTCGGGCCGCACCCTCCGACACCTGCTGGCCCACGCGGGCGGCTACGGCTTCGACGGCGAGGCTCCCATCCTGCCCCCGGGCCGGAGGCGCATCTACAGCAACACCGGCATCGAACTGGCTGCAGCTGCGGTGGCACGCGAGGCCGGGATGCCCTTCGGTGAGTACCTGCGGCTCGGGGTGTTCGAGCCCCTCGGCATGACGGCGAGTGTGCTGAAGGTGTCGCCCGCCTACGGCGTGCACAGCACCGTCGACGATCTGTTGCGGTTCGTCGGCGAACTGCGCAGGCCCACGCTGATCAGCGCCGACAGCGCCGCCGCGTTCCGCTCCGTGCAGTTCCCGGAGCTGGCCGGACTGGTGCCCGGCGTCGGCAGGTTCGACCCGTGCCCGTGGGGGCTGGGCTGCGAGATCCGTGGCACCAAAGAGCCGCACTGGACCGGCCGCACGAACTCGCCGGCCACGTTCGGGCACTTCGGCGGAGCCGGTACCCTGCTGTGGATGGATCCGGGGGCCGACGTCGCGTGCATTGCCCTCACCGATCGACCCTTCGACGAATGGTCCGCCGACGCGCTGCGCCTGTGGCCCGAGCTCTCCGATGCCGTGCTGGCTGAGGTGCACGGATGATCTTCTCCGCCGGCGACCGCATCCGCCACGAGTGCATGGGCGACGACGGACTGCCGTTGGTGCGTTACGGCTTCGTCGGCGGCGTTGCCGGCAGTGACGGCCCCGTGGTGGTGATGCTCGACGGCGAGCTCGGCGGCGACGTCGTGAACCTGTCCGAGGTGCAGCCCGTCGCCATCCACACCGTCGAACTGTGCCTGCGCGGCACCGACCTGCTCGACGACCCCGAACTGCGCCGCGGACTCGTGGCGCTGTGGCTCGGCGAGGCCGATTCCGCGGGGCTCGGCATCGACTCGGTGCAGACCCTGGGCGCCGGGCGCTGCGACACTGCCGACGCCTGGAGCCTCGCCGTACTCGAGGCATGCGGCCACCGCTTCGTGCTCCGCGCGCTGCGGGACGTCGACGAACAGGTGCGGGTGCGCGCCGAGGCGTCGTGGTGACGGGCCGGCACCCCGCCGGCTGGTACCCACTGCTCATCGCCGCAGCCAGTGTGGGCGTCGCGAACAGCGTGGTGTTCGCACTGCTCAGCGACCTGCAGGACGAATACGGCTTCGGCGACGTCGGTCTCGGGCTGATCG